>CAYGSQ010000238.1:2179-5901 GCA_964352435.1 uncultured Gammaproteobacteria bacterium
AAAGGCATGCTCAAGCATCAAGGTTTTGACTTCACAGTTACGCGCCCCGCCCCACTCGCTCCGCGCCATAAACGTCCAGCCAATTTCAATCTCACTCAGACTTGCTTTCAGTCCGTTGTAGCGACTCGAACCGATGATGGCGCCGCTGGGCCGGTCCACGAACGCAAATGCCCCACCGCCGGCCATCGCGTCTTCGAAAAACTGCCTGAAAACGATTTCCTGATATCGATCTGATGCCGGATGAAGCGCCCAAATTTTGGGATCCGATGCGACGCTGAAAAGTGCTGGCCAGTCATCCGGACTTAGTGGCCGCACAATTGTCGTCGGGCCGGTCAGTGTCGGCTGCAATTCGAAGAGCGGCGGCTCATTATTCACGATCACATTTCTCCATGTTCACGGCGACATCGCTACAAAGGCGCGACGTCTACGCCGACGCCTCGGTCCTGTAAACACACCTGTACATCGGACGCGAAACGCGCAATCAAACTCGCCTCATCGCGCTGCACGGCGCGCGAGCGATCCGCGTCCCGACAAAATGGCCGCTCTACCGCGCCGCTCGTATCGCCAAGCGTCTTTTCGAACGCGCGAGCTATATCGATGCCGGTATCGCCTGCCTCGGTGTCGAGCGTTATCGCGCAGGTGCCCTGCCCGGTCTTTTCAACATAGGTCACATGACCACCCTGCGCACCGCCGTCCGCCGTCACAAAAGTGGTGCGCATTGCCCGCAATTGACTGTGAACCGGCACGCCCAGGCCGCGCAGTGCGAAGCAGGTGCCGGGCGCTGCATCCCCGGGTGCAACCGATACACCGGCGACGACTTGCTCACCCGCTACGTTGTCCGCCGCAACCAGCAAACGCGGCGCATGGCGGAACAGGTCTTCCTGATCTTCGCGTGGGCCGCGCACCAGCGAAGTTCTCACACCGGCCTGCGCGCAGCGATCATCGCTGCGCATCGCCTGCGTCAGTGACGATGCAACTTGCGCGCGCATCTGACCTGCCTGCACGCCTACCGGCGCAGCGCACAGAACCCGCGTACCGGCTCGACCCACGACATTGGCCGTGATCCGGAAGCGTGAGTCACCCTGCGCCACCAGTCTGCGTTGCAGTGGCTGACGCGCACTGCGCTTGTTGACGTCAAAAAAGCCAATGTCGATCAGACTACCCGGCGGATTGGTCAGAGTGGGGCTACCGGTTATGGTAGTCACGGCCGGTGTACCGCCGCAGTCCACCACGACCGTCGACAAGAGATCAGCTTGCCCGTCACCGTTGGCGTCGCCTTCGCACTGCGCGAGCGGTGTGTTGGCCAGGCAGCGCCCCGCGATACAGGCCCAAACCGCTGACTTGTCATCATAGGCCAGGCCACCACGTGCGATGAGTCGCCCATCGGGGCCCGTGCGAATGGCCGCCCCCAACGCGTCGTTGGACGACACGGCGCACACGTCGCCCGTGCGCTGTAACAGGCGCATGACACAATCCTGATTGGGTGGAAAGCTGTCACCAAACACCGGCAGATCCATCAGCTGACCGTCCACCCGCCCCTCATACACACCGGCTGTCGGACCACCAAGTACGTAAGCACCACGTCCATGCAAACCCGCGTAAACGCGTCCGCGCGCCTCATCGATCGCCAAATCGTGCACCGGTGCGTTGGGCAAATTGGTATTTCTTGCGAGCCAGGTCGCGCCACCGTCGGTACTGCGATATACGTTGCTGCGCTCGGGCTGCGGGCCGCTGTCGAGACCAACCCAAAGCGTGCCGTCCGCTTCAATCGCCAGCGCATTGGCCGGCACGCCAAGCGGTAAACCGGAAGACGCATCTGTCCAACTATCACCCGAGTTGGTGGTCCGCACGACCCGCGGCGACGCGTCGAAACCGGAATAACTTGCCCACGCGACGGCGGGGTTCTGTGGATCAATAATCAGATCGGTAACAGGTGCGTCGGGCAAACCGGCGCCCACATCATCCCAACACGCTACGTTGTTGCATGGTGCGGAAGAGGTAAACAATTCGCCGCCCCAGTAGCCAACGAACACCCGGTCACCCAGGGCCGCAATCGCGGTAATGACGTTGCGCCGCGGACTGATTTCATCGGTGGCCCCCGTTGCGAGCACGGGGCTGATCGTTGTCCATGAGGAGCCGTCATTGCCGCTGCGATACAACTGGTTGGAACCATAGTAAAGCGCATGAGGTGACGCCGGATCCTGTACCAACGGCGCGTTGAACGCACTGTTGCCACTGTTGGTACCGGGCGGCCTTATCGATGTGGTGAACGTCATGCCGCCATCGCTGGAGCGCCGCATGTTGCCACTGTTGCTGCCCAGATACATCGTCATAGGATCGTCCAGATCGATGACCGCGTACGCACCATCGCCACCATTGGTGTGATTCCACGCCCGAAATCCAAGCCACAGTTGGCCGGAGTTGTCCTGCGCGCCACCGATCACGCGCGGCGTGTTGGAAGACGCGGCAAGCGAATAAAAACCGGTGATCTGCAGGTCGTCATTTCCCGGCCGCCAATCAACGCCACCGTTCGTTGAGTACGCAAAGCCACCGTCGTTGGTGCCGTACACGCGGCTCGCATCCAGTCGGTGAAAGACCAGCTCGCGATGATCAAGATGGATGATGGGGCCCCACGGCGAGCCGCCCGGCGCCAGGTTATTATCCGAGGTGAAGAAACTGCTGCCGCCATTGGTGGAACGGCAGATCCGAACGCCACCAACAAGTACAACGTCAGGCTGTTGCGGGTCCACCACCAGCGCATGCGTATAGCGGCTGTATGCCGTGCTACACCCAATACCGTTGCCGTTCGTACTACCGGTACGCCGCTCGGCCCAACTCACACCGTCGTTGGTTGAGCGAAACACCGAGGGCTGGCAGGACTGCAAGAGCTGATCAGCACAGTGACCAAATGACGCGTAGACGGTTTGCGGCGCATTGCGGTAATACGCAATTTCCACGTGATCAAAACCGCCGGCGACGGTCGGCGACAGCCCAAGCACCGATGAGCACCCTGTGGGCAACGCAATGCCGCCATTGAGAGGACACCAACTGTCACCACCGTCACGCGTTTCGAACACGCCGCGACCCGCAAAGCCCACCAGCAATCGATCCGAATCGGCGGGGTGCATTTTCAGATCAGTCGGCTTGGCACCCTCAGCACCGGTCACTGTTAGACGGGTCCATGTCATGCCGTCATCGTCGGACCGGTACAGCCCGTAGCCACCGGCCGGTTCCGGCGCCGTCAACGTCGCCTGTGACGCGGAGCTTGTGTTGCCGCTGGACAGCGTGATGAATACCCGCTGTGCGCTACCGGATGTCGACGGATCGAGCACCACATCATTGATTGACCCAAGGTCGAAGTCGAACGGCACGCCCGTACGCCGAGCCCACTGCGGATTTTTGGCCGCATAGTCGATGACCAGCAAACCACGGCCGTAATACGTTTCACGCCGCACGGCATTCTCGCCGGTACCGGCATAAATTTTCGCACAACCGGTCGTATCGCAGCCCGAGACGGCCAGCGCGCCGATGGCCAGCGAACTGCGGTCATCGGAGATGGGCCGCCAGTTTTCCCCACCATTGACGCTGTGCCAAACGCCGCCCGCCGCCGTGCCGATCCACAGTTCATCGACCACAAACGGATTGACCGCGATGGCCGAGGCGCGGCCACTAACGCCACCGCCAAAGAAATTGTCGATAGGTGCCGGGCCCAGCGGGAACCA
>CAYGSQ010000239.1:0-989 GCA_964352435.1 uncultured Gammaproteobacteria bacterium
CTTTAGCCGTTATCGCGATGACAACATTGTTTGCCAAATTAACGGCAGTCATGGGCAATCACTAACCGTCGACGACGAGACTGCACGTCTGCTTGATTTTGCGACTACCTTGCATGAGCTTTCGGATGGGGCATTCGATATTAGTAGCGGCGCACTGCGCCGGGTGTGGACCTTCGATGGTGGCGCCACGCTGCCCGCGCGCGACGCAGTCGCCGAAGTGTTGCAGAACGTCGGCTGGCATCGCGTGAGTTGGGCTGCGCCCACGTTACGTATGGCGCCGGGCATGGAAATTGATTTAGGTGGCATTGGTAAAGAGTATGCGGTAGATCAGGCCTTGGCGGCGGTCAGCGCATGGACCAAATCGAGTTGTCTGGTCAATTTTGGCGGTGATCTTGCGGTAAGTGGGCCGCGCGCAAACGGCCAGGGTTGGCGCACGGGGGTGGAGAGTGCGGCGGGGAACGTGCCGGAGCACTTGCTGAGTGTGAGGCGGGGTGCTTTGGCGACCAGTGGCGACGCGCGGCGCTATGTCCTCAAGGACGGCGTGCGTTACTCGCACGTTCTTGATCCGCGCACCGGCTGGCCGATCGAGGGTGCGCCAAACTCAGTTACTGTGGCTGGTGATACCTGCACCCAGGCCGGGATGCTGGCGACTTTGGCGTTACTGCGCGGCGCTGAATGCGAAGATTTTCTGGCGCAACAAGACGTGCCTTGCTGGGTGCAAAGATCATAGCCATTAAACGTTGGGCTTGACGCGCGCGCGCAATGCGCTGCTTACTTGATCCAGCGTGATGCCTCTTGCTCTGAGCAATACCAGCAGATGAAACACCAGGTCAGCGGCCTCCGATACGGTGTCATCCTCACTGCCGGTCGTCGCCGCGAGCACAGTCTCGACCGCTTCCTCGCCGAAGTTTTGCGACACACGCGCCAGGCCTTTTGCCACTACACTCGCCAGCTACGTGTCGACCTCGCCCGCTGGAAAACGCTGATCA
>CAYGSQ010000239.1:999-5863 GCA_964352435.1 uncultured Gammaproteobacteria bacterium
GGCAGGTGGGGCCTGCGGGCGTCGCCAGCACCAGCAGCGTGTCGTCGTCGCTATCGGGATAAAGCGCGACCAGTGACAGCGTGTTGCCGGACGTTTCTCCCTTGATCCACAGCGTGTTACGACTGCGGCTAAAGAAGGTCACCTTTTGTGTGGCAATCGTTGCCGCCACCGCTTCACGATTCATGAAGCCCAGCATCAGCACCTGACGCGTGACGGCGTCTTGCACAATGGCGGGAATCAGGGGTGACTTGTCGAAGTCGAGTTGGTCGATCACAGGCGCACACTCACGTCTTGTTGCTGCAGATAGGTTTTGACCTGGCCGATGGTCAGTTCACCGCTGTGGAAGACACTGGCGGCCAACGCCCCGTCAACGTCGGCATGCAAAAACACGTCGGCAAAGTGCGCCAGCGTGCCGGCGCCACCCGACGCGATCAGCGGTACCGGGCTAAGTCGCCGTGCACGGGCCAGCTGCGCGACATCGAAACCGCTGCGTACGCCGTCACTGCCCATGCAGTTCAGAACGATCTCGCCGGCACCGCGGTCGATCACCTCGTCCATCCACGTGAAGGTCGTGCGACCGGCGTCGCCGCTGGTGGCGGTACTGCCGGTCAATTGATGCACGCGATACTCGCCCTGGTCGAGGCGGCTGTCGATACCCACGACGACACACTGGCTACCGAAGCGCCGTGCCAGTTGGTCAACCAGATCGGGGTGGCGGATTGCCGGACTGTTGACCGAGATTTTGTCTGCGCCGGCGGCCAGGATTTGCTCGGCCTGCGCGACGCAGCGGATTCCGCCCGCCACACAAAACGGTATATTGATGGCATCGCAGACGCGCCCGACCCAGTCGGTGTCAACGGTGCGTGCTTCGGGGCTTGCCGTGATGTCGTAGAACACGAGCTCGTCCACGCCCTGATCGGCGTAGCGGGCAGCCAAATCCACAATGTCGCCCATGTCCTTGTGGTCGCGAAAACGCACCCCTTTGACGACGCGACCGTCGCGTACGTCAAGACAGGCGATAATGCGGCGCGCTAGCACGATGCATTTCCGGTAAGCGTTAACGTACCTTCAAGTAGTGCACGGCCGCTGATGGCGAACGGCACGCTGGCCCGACTCAGTGCATCCAGATCGGCGCGATCACGCACGCCGCCAGACGCCTGCAATTTGATGGTCGGATAGCGCTGCATGATTTCACGATACAGCGCGACGCTGGGCCCACTTTGCATACCGTCGCGCTCGATGTCGGTACACAGCAAGTGTTTCAGACCTGCGGGCACGTAATCATCCAGGGCCTGCCACAACGTGGTTTGCGTCGGTGTCTGCCAGCCGTTGATTTGCACTAACGGGTCGGCCGCGCTTTTGATGTCGAGTGCCAGCACCAGAGCATCACCACCGACGTCCTCCAGCCAGCCACGAACGGTCGCGGCTTCCTTGATCGCGAGACTGCCGATGACCGCTCTGGCTGCACCGCTGTCGAGCAACGCGTCGAGCTGCGCGCGCGAACGGATACCGCCGCCCACCTGCAGCGTGACGTCCAGGCCGCCCGCCAGCGTTTCAATGGCGGCGCGGTTGTTCTTGCCCAGTCCTTCCGCCGCATCCAAATCGACGAGGTGCAGCACCCGGGCACCGTCGTCTACGTAGCGTTTTGCAAGGGCCAACGGATCATCGCGATAGACCTTGGCCGTGTCGAAGCGCCCCTGCTGGAGGCGCACGCAGCGACCGTCTTTGAGATCAATCGCGGGAATTATCTGTGTGTTGTTGGTCATTGAAGTGCCAAAAAGGCTTGCAGCCACGCTTCGCCGGGCTGCGCCGAGCGTTCGGGGTGGAACTGCACGCCGTAAAAATTATCGCGCGCAACGGCTGCGGCGAACGGGGTGCTGTGATCGCAACTTGCCAGCGTTTGATCGGTTATCGGCGCCGCGAAACTGTGGACGAAGTAGACGTAGTTGTTGTCGAGCGTTCCAAGCTGCTCCGTGAGCGTCGAGCGGCGCGTCAGTGCCACTTTGTTCCAGCCACAGTGCGGCACGCGTTCTTCTGCGGAGCCGGGCAGCTTGGCAACACGTCCCGAAAAAATGCCCATGGTGTCGTGACCCGCCTCATCGCAGTGTTCGAACATCAGCTGCATGCCGACGCAGATGCCCAGCACCGGCTGCGTCAAATTGGCGATGGTATCGATCAGGTCGTAGTGTTTGAGTCGTGCCCAGGAATCGGCCACGTTGCCGACGCCTGGCAGAATGACGTGGCTGGCGCTGGCCAGCTCAGCGGCATCGTGGGTCAGCCGGAAGTTGGCGTTGCAGCGGGTGAGCGCACCCCGCACGGAGGCAAAATTGGCGCCGCTATCGACGACGGCCACACGACTCACAGAACGCCCTTCGTGCTGGGCAGCTGACCACCGTGCCGCGTCAGCGCCTGCCGCAGTGCGCGACCGGTCGCCTTGAATGCGCCCTCGATCATGTGGTGCTCGTTGGCGCCGGTTACGTCGACGTGCAGTGTCAGCCGTGCGGCGCTCGCCAGCGACTGGAAAAAATGCCCGACCATTTCGGTTGGCAGGCCGCCGACACTTGGTCGCTGCAAGGGAGCATTGAATTGGCAATAGGCGCGACCGCTTAGATCGATCGATACCTTTGCACGCGCTTCGTCCATTGGCGTTACAAAGCCGTAGCGTCCAAGGCCGCGCTTGTTTTCGATAATCTGAGCCAGCGCCTCGCCAAGTGCGAGTGCACAGTCCTCAACCGTGTGGTGTTCATCAATATGCAGGTCACCGCGGCAGCTGAGCGCCAGCGAAAGGCCCCCGTGACTGGCCAGTTGCTCAAGCATGTGATCGAAAAACCCGATGCCGGTATCGATCTGACTGGGCGTCGTACTGTCGCGCGTCAACTGGACCTGGATATCGGTCTCATTGGTTTTGCGGTGTACCTTGCCCACATCTTTGGGGGAGGTTAGTGCTGCGACGATACTCGGCCAATCCGGCGTTGCGGTCGCACCGATTTGCAGACCCTGCACACCCAGATTGCTGGCAAAGCTGAGGTCGGTGGCGCGATCACCAATCACGGCGCTCGCGCCGCGCGACCACGTGTCGTCGGCCAAAAAGTCCCTGACCAGGCCAACCGCGGGCTTGCGACAGTCGCAGCCTGCATCCGGCAGGTGTGGGCAAATGCGCTCGTCAATGAACTCTACGCCTTCGCCCTTGAGTATCCGCTGCATCAATTGATGCGGACCGTCGAAATCGGCGCGCGGAAACGACGCGGTATCGAGGCCATCCTGATTGCTGATGAGGATCAGCTCGTAACCGTGCTGGCGCAATGCGCGCAGAGCGGCGATAGCACCATCCACAAACGCCAGTTTGTCGAACGAATCAATCTGGCAGTCATCGGGTTCGACTATAATGGTGCCGTCACGGTCGACGAACAAGAGTTTGCGAGTGGCCACTAGCGTGACTCCTTCAAGGTTTTGAGCAAACGGTCATTTTCTTGCGCCGTGCCGATGGTGATGCGTACGTAGTCGCCGTCCACGCCCTGAATCAGGCGCACGAGCAAACCATAACGTTTGCAAGTTGCAACCCACTGCGCGGCTTGTGTCATGCGTGTTAGCAGGAAATTAGCGTCGCTTGGGAAAACCGTTTGCACCTGTTCCAGTTCACGCAGTGCCGCTGCCATTCGCGTACGCTCGCGCAGCAGGATTTGCCACTGTGCACGCAGCGCGTCAAGGTTGGGTGCTGCGGTTTGTGACAGTGCCGCGTCGACGCTGGCTGCCGGCAACGGAAACGGTGTTAGCAAACGGTCAAGTACCTGCACAATGGACGTGTCAGCCAGTACTGCGCCAACGCGCGCAGATGCCAGGCCGTAGGCTTTGGACAACGTGCGCAACACGACCAGATTGTCGTACTCATTGAGCAGGCCTGTGGCGGATGGAAGGGCGCTGAATTCTGCGTACGCTTCGTCAACGATCACCAGCGCGCGGTCACGGAATGCGCGGCAGGTGGACCGAATGTCGTCGAGCGGTACGGACAGACCACTGGGGTTGTTGGGTGAACACAGGAACACTACTTTGGTCTGGGCATCGGCGGCATCAATGACGCGTTGAATGTCCAGAGCAAACCCGTTGCCCGATACGATGTCCACGTAGCGAGTGCCGCAGCCTTGCAGGCGGGCCAGTGCGCTGTACATGCCAAAGCCCGGACGCGTGCAGACGATGTTGTCGCGGCCTGCCGCGCAAAAAGTTCGCAGTAGCAAGTCGATGCCATCGTCGCTGCCACGCGTGGCCAGAACGCTGGTCGGCGCAATGTCGTAGAGTTCGCCAAGCCGTGTGAGCAAGCGGTTGTCGCGTCCCAATGGATAGCGATGCAATCCGCGAAGAGTGTTGTCGCCGGCCGCCCGGTAGGGCGACTCATTGGCATGGAGTCGCACCAGGGAGCCGTCTCCGTCACCCGGTGTATAGAGCGTGAAGTCACGTAGGTCGTCACGCATGCGCGCAAGAATACTCATGCGCGGCGCACGGCCTGACGCACGGTCACCGCAGCTTCATGTGCATCGAGGCCCTCCATGCGCGCCAGAGCGCAAGCGGTTTTCGCCAGACCGTCGAAACCGATTCCGCTAATGTTTTGTACAGTAATGAATTTGCAGAAGTCGTTAAGAGTGACACCACTGTACGCACGCGCAAAGCCGTAGGTAGGCAATACGTGGTTCGTGCCACTGCAGTAGTCGCCAAACGTCTCCGCCGCCCACGGCCCCACGAAAATGGAGCCGGCGCTTGTGACTTGCTCAACGCGTGTCTGTGCATCGCGGGTGTTGATGATCAGATGCTCGGGCGCATAGCGGTTGCTGGCCCGCAGCGCGTCGTCGAGGCTGTCGAACAGCACCACACG
>CAYGSQ010000240.1:0-5825 GCA_964352435.1 uncultured Gammaproteobacteria bacterium
CTTCCAGGAGTCGCTGCAAAAAGCATTGCGTGGTTTGGAGACCGGCGTTAACGGACTTGATTCCGTGCTGGGTGATCGTCACGACGATGAGGCTGAGCGCGAGCTGCACGAAGAGTTGCGCATGCCGGGCGCCGATCGACTGTGGTATGTCGCCGACGCGTTTCGTCGTGGCATGAGTCTGGACGAATTGTTTACGCGCACCAGTATCGATCCCTGGTTCCTCGCGCAAATCGAAGATCTGATTCTTGAAGAGAAGCGCACGGCCGAAGAAGGCAAAGCCGGTTTGAATGCTGATCGATTGCGTGCACTCAAACGCAAGGGGTTTGCTGACCGTCGCCTGGCCGATCTTATCGGTCGGCGTGAGACAGACGTGCGTGCCATGCGGCTCAAACACAACGTAACGCCCGTGTTCAAACGCGTCGATACCTGCGCCGCCGAATTTGCGACGTCGACCGCCTACATGTACTCGACGTACGACGAAGAGTGCGAATCGAATCCGTCCGACAAGAAAAAAATCATGATCCTGGGCGGCGGACCAAACCGCATCGGTCAGGGCATCGAGTTTGATTACTGTTGCGTCCATGCCGCTCTGGCTCTGCGTGAGGCCGGCTATGAAACCATCATGGTCAACTGCAACCCCGAGACCGTCTCAACCGATTACGATACGTCCGATCGCCTGTACTTCGAGCCGTTGACGTTCGAGGACGTCATGGCCGTCATCGATCTGGAAAAACCAATTGGCGTCATTGTCCAATATGGGGGACAGACGCCACTTAAGTTGGCACGTGATCTTGAAGCGGCCGGTGCGCCGATTATCGGCACGTCGCCAGATAGCATTGATCTGGCGGAGGACCGTGAACGCTTCCTCAATCTGGTCAATCGCCTCGAACTTAAGCAACCGGCCAACCGCACGGTCAGTGACCCCAACATGGCGCTTAAGCTCGCCGACGAAGTGGGCTACCCGTTGGTGGTGCGCCCGTCGTATGTACTGGGCGGTCGCGCGATGGAAGTGGTGTTTACGCCCAAGGATCTCAGCGAGTACATCGGCAGTGCGGTCAAAGTATCCAACGACAGCCCGGTGTTGCTGGATCGCTTTTTGGATCTTGCGGTTGAAGTCGACGTGGACGCAATTTGCGACGGCGAGGATGTGTTCATCGGCGGCATCATGGAGCACATTGAGCAAGCAGGCGTGCACTCAGGCGATTCAAGTTGCTCGCTGCCACCGATCACATTGAGTCAGGCGCTGCAGGACGAAATGGCCGATCAGGTGCGCAAGCTTGCGCACGGTCTCAAAGTAGTCGGGTTGATGAACACCCAGTTTGCGATTCAAAACGGCGAAATCTATCTGCTTGAGGTCAACCCACGCGCATCGCGTACGGCGCCGTTTGTGTCCAAAGCGATTGGCGTCCCACTGGCGAAAGTGGGCGCACTGGTTATGGCGGGTGCCAAGCTCAAGGATCTGGGCATGATAAAGCAGCGTATCCCGAGCTACTACAGCGTCAAGGAAGCGGTGTTTCCGTTTCTCAAATTCCCCGGTGCCGATCCCATCCTTGGGCCGGAAATGAAATCAACGGGCGAGGTCATGGCGACCGGCCGTTCATTTGGCGAAGCGTATTCGAAAGCACGTCAGGCATCTGGCGTGGTGCTGCCACAAAGCGGACGCGTCCTGATCAGCGTGCGCAATCGTGACAAGGAACAGGCTATTGAAGTGGGTCGTGCGCTGCACGAGCGCGGCTTTGAGGTCATTGCGACCGACGGCACGGAGCGTGCCATGCGCGACGCCGGCGTGCCGTGTCAGCGCATCAACAAGGTGCGTGAAGGGCGGCCACATATTGTTGACGCCATCAAGAACCGCGAAATCGACCTGATTATCAATACGACCGAGGGTAAACAGGCTATTCACGAGTCCCACGCTATACGTCGTGAAGCCGTGCGCGGCAATATTACTTACTACACCACCGTATCCGGAGCCAGGGCCGGCTGCATGGCGCTGGATCATATCGATGCGCTCGACGTAAACTGTCTGCAGGATTTGCATAAGGAACTGGTCTGATGGACAGAGTCCCGCTGACCGAACGCGGCGCCCAGATGCTGCGTGACGAGCTAAAAAAACTTAAGAGTCAAGATCGGCCCACGGTCATCAAGGCGATTGCCGAGGCGCGTGCGCACGGCGATCTGAAGGAAAACGCCGAGTACCACGCGGCCAAAGAACAACAGGGCTTTATCGAGGGTCGGATCAAGGAGCTGGAGGGCAAGTTGTCCAATGCCCAGGTCATTAACGTCACGGAGGTCGAAGCCGGTGGTAAGGTTATTTTCGGCTCGACGCTGGATCTGCTCGATGTCGACAGCGATAAGGAAGTGACCTACCAAATTGTGGGTCAGGATGAAGCAGACATTAAAAAGGGGCTGCTGTCGATTACCTCACCGATCGCACGCGGCCTGATTGGCAAGAGCGAAGGCGATGAGGTGGTCGTCAAGACCCCGGGTGGCGAAGTGGTCTATGAAATACTGAAGGTGCAGTACGTCTAGGCGCCGCGCCTAAGACAGGTCTTTTGGAACGCGGCCCGATCCTGGCAACACAACTTTGGGCTTTTGGGCATTGCGGCGAAACAGCGTCGCAACGTGACCCACACGCTTGAGCAGCACGCAGCGACATTCCTTGCACAGTTTTTCCAGCAAAGCGTCGCGCTCGTCGCGATCGCCCACTCGTACACGTACTTTGATGAGCTCATGAAATTTCAACGCCCCGTCCAATTCCTTGAGCACGTTCTCGCTCAAGCCCTTTTCAGCAATGGTCACCACCGGCTTGGTATTGTGGGCAAGGGCGCGAAGGTGTTTTTTCTGGCGTTCGGTGAGCTGCACGGCGTGGGATCCAAATTCAAGCGGGCGCGAAGTGTAGCATGCATGGGGGCGGTGCCAAGCTCATGAGTAGTTGGTACAACAAGCACGTCAACGATCCCTACGTGAAGCAGGCGCAGGTGGACGGTTATCGCTCGCGGGCGGTCTACAAGCTGCTGGAGATCGATGAACGCGAGAAACTGATCAAGCGAGGCCAGACCATTATCGACCTTGGGAGCGCGCCGGGCGCCTGGAGCCAGGTCTGTGCCAAGCGCGTTGGGCCGGACGGGCGCGTGCTGGCGCTCGATTTGCTGCCGATGAAGCCGATTGCCGATGTGACCTTCGCTCAGCTCGATTTTACGACGGATGAGGCGCTGGCCTGGATTGAATCTCATTCAAAGGGCGGGGTGGACCTTGTTTTGTCCGATATGGCCCCCAATATTACAGGAGTTAAATCGGTTGACCTGCCGCGTGCGATGTACTTGGCAGAGCTTGCCGTTGATACGGCGATTCGGGTGTTAAAACCCGGTGGTGCCTTCCTGACGAAGCTGTTTCATGGGGAGGGATTCGATGATTATGTTAAGTCTGTTCGCGCGCAATTTGAACAGGTCAAGGTCAAGAAACCAGCGGCTTCGCGGCCCAAGAGCAGAGAGACCTATTTGCTGGCCAGACACTACCGGCTGTAGTAGTGTTTGAAGGTATGAGGCGCTATTGCAGTGCATCATCTGGCCCGCATCTTTGGCCTCCGTGTCATGGGTTGTCATGAGGTTTTGGGATGTGGGCCAGTCCTGTTTTACGCGTACGTGTTTACCTGAATACTGGAGATCAAGTCATTGAGTGACTTAGGAAAAAATATTGTCCTGTGGCTCATCATTGCGATGGTGCTGCTGACGGTTTTTGAACGCTTCACGCCACAGCAAAGTGGCATGAACACGTACGACTATTCCGAGTTTCGCGAGAAGCTCAATCGTGGCGAAGTTGATTCGGTCGTGATCTACGACGGTCAACGCATCACGGGCAAATTGAGCAGCGGTGAAGACTTTGAAACGCGCAGTGCCGAGTACGACAACACGGCGCTGATCGGCGAGATGGACAAGCAACAGGTGAGCTACGCGCGCGCCGAGTCCGAAAAGCAAAGTGTGCTGTTCCAATTGTTCCTGCAGTTTCTGCCGGTGCTGTTACTCATCGGTGTGTGGCTGTATTTCATGCGTCAGATGCAGGGCGGTGGCGGGGGTCGCAACCCGATGCAGTTTGGTAAGAGCAAGGCACGCATGCTGAGCGAAGATCAGGTCAACGTGAATTTTAATGACGTGGCCGGTGTTGAGGAAGCGAAACAAGAAGTCGGCGAGATCGTCGACTTCCTGCGAGACCCGAGCAAATTCCAGCGCCTGGGTGGCAAGATCCCCCGTGGCGTATTGATGGTGGGTTCACCGGGTACCGGTAAGACGTTGCTGGCACGGGCCATCGCGGGCGAAGCAAAGGTCCCGTTCTTTACGATCTCCGGTTCGGACTTTGTTGAGATGTTCGTAGGTGTGGGTGCGTCGCGTGTTCGCGACATGTTCGCCGATGCCAAAAAACACGCGCCGTGCATTATCTTCATTGACGAGATTGACGCGGTGGGTCGCCATCGTGGACCGGGCGGCGGTTACGGCGGTGGTCACGACGAACGTGAGCAAACGCTCAACCAGCTGCTGGTCGAGATGGATGGGTTTGAGGGCAACGAAGGCGTTATCGTTATTGCCGCAACCAACCGTCCGGACGTGCTCGATAAGGCGCTGCTGCGTCCGGGCCGCTTCGATCGCCAGGTTGTGGTGCCGTTGCCCGATGTGCGCGGTCGCGAGCTGATTCTTAAAGTACATATGCGCAAGGTGCCGATTAACGACGACGTGCAGCCGCAAATCATTGCGCGCGGTACGCCGGGTTTCTCCGGGGCTGACCTTGCCAACCTGGTCAACGAAGCGGCGCTGTTTGCCGCCCGTGCGAACAAGCGCACGGTGACCATGGAAGATTTCGAAATGGCCAAAGACAAAATCATGATGGGCGCCGAACGTCGCTCCATGGTGATGAGTGAAGAAGAGAAGGCCAATACGGCGTACCACGAAGCCGGGCATGCCATCGTCGGTTTGTCCGTGCCCGATCACGATCCAGTGTACAAAGTGACCATCATTCCGCGTGGCCGCGCACTGGGTGTCACCATGTTTTTGCCCGAAGAGGATCGCTACTCGTTGAGTAAGCGACGGCTTGAGAGTCAAATCTCATCGCTGTTCGGCGGGCGCATTGCCGAAGGTCTGATTTTTGGCGAAGACGCCGTGACCACCGGTGCCTCCAACGACATTGAGCGGGCCACCGAACTGGCGCGCAACATGGTGACCAAATGGGGATTGTCGGATCGTCTCGGGCCGCTGGCCTATGACAATGAGAGTGGCGAAATGTACCCGGGCATGGGTGGCACCAGTCAGGTGTCTAATCAAACGGCCAATCTTATCGATGAAGAAGTGCGTCGTCTGATCAGTGAAAACTACGATCGCGCCGAGCAGATTCTGACTGACAAGATCGACACCCTGCACTTGATGGCGAAAGCCTTGATCAAGTACGAAACCATCGACATGAAGCAGATTGCCCAGATCATGGACGGCAACGACCCTGATCCACCAGAGGACTGGTCGAGCAGCGATACTCCACCGAGTGCGCCGTCGCCCGAGCCGCCGCCTTCGGAAGGCACGCTGGGCGATGCGGCCAGCGCACCCTGACAAAAACGCCGCGGTTTCCGCGGCGTTTTTATATGAGCTCGACACATGGCTGTGAACACGATTAACCGACCGTGGCGTGAGCAAGGCGACGCGCCGCTGGTCATGGGTATTCTCAACGTCACGCCCGATTCCTTTTCAGATGGCGGTCAATTCGCCCGGCATGAGTCAGCCGTCGATCGCGCGCTGCAGATGGTGAACGAGGGTGCTCAGATCATTGATATTGGCGGCGAGTCAACC
>CAYGSQ010000241.1:0-3565 GCA_964352435.1 uncultured Gammaproteobacteria bacterium
ATCACAGCAGACATGCCCATGGTCGCCAGCATTGGTGCTCGCGAAGTGTTCTTTGTTGACGGTGCCCGCACACCGTTTTTACGTGATTCGGGCCAACAAGGGCCCTTCAGCGCCTCCGACCTGGCGGTCGCAGCGGGACGTTCCCTGCTAGCGCGCTTGCCGCTCAAAGCGAGCGATCTGGATGAGGTCATCCTGGGCAGCGCCATGCCAAGCCCGGACGAAGCAAATATTGGCCGCATGGTTGCGCTGCGTCTCAACTGCGGTCACAAGGTTCCGGGTTACACCGTGATGCGTAATTGTGCATCGGCAATGCAAGCACTGGACTCGGGGGCCAAGGATATCGCTCTGGGGCGGGCTGAGTTGGTACTGGCCGGCGGCACCGAGGCAATGAGCCGCGCACCGCTTATTTATAACGACAAAACGGTCGCGTGGTTTCGTAACAGTTCCAAAGCCCGCAAGCCCGGCGACAAGCTTAAAACATTTGGCAAGATTCCGGTCGGCGAATTTCTCAAGCCGGTGATCAGTCTGCTCCGCGGTCTGCGTGACAGCACCATTGATCTCGACATGGGACAAACCTGCGAAATCATCTCCCATCGTTTTGGCATTGATCGTGCGGCCATGGATGAGTACGCCGTGCAAAGCCATACGCGACTGGCGCGGGCGTTTGATGAAAAACGGATGGACGAGGTCGTGCCGGTCTACGCGCCTGATGGCGCGGTCTACGATGAAGATACTGGCCTGAGACGCGATTCGAGCACTGAGAAACTGGCCAGGCTACGCCCGGTCTTTGATCGCCATGGCGGCATCGTCACGGCGGGTAACAGCTCACAGATTACTGACGGTGCAGCGGTCTTGCTCATGGCGAGCCGTGAGGCCGTACAACGCTACAACCTGCCCGTTTTGGGCCGTTTGGTTGATACCCAATGGTCCGGACTCGACCCGGCGCAGATGGGGCTGGGCCCCGCTTACTCGACTGCCCCACTGCTGAAGCGCCATCATTTGAGCCTGTCCGATATCGACAACTTTGAGATCAATGAAGCCTTTGCCGGTCAGGTTCTGGCCTGTCTCGCCGCATGGCGCGATGACACGTTCTGCCGTGAGGAGCTGGACCTTGAAAGCGCTTTGGGCGCCGTCGATATGGCGCGTGTTAACGTCGATGGCGGCGCGATCAGCATTGGCCATCCGGTCGGCGCATCAGGCTCGCGCATCGTGTTGCATGCATTGAACGTACTCAAACGAACGGGTGGACAACGCGCCATCGCCACACTGTGTATCGGTGGCGGTCAGGGCGGCGCGATGCTGCTCGAGCGGGGGCAATAATCATGCATAACGAAGACACCATGACAGACCAGGACCACAACTGGGTCGTAACCACCGATGACGACAATATCGTGTGGCTCGGCTTTGACAAGGCCGGTGCCTCCACCAACGTCCTGTCCAGCTACATCATGGCCGAACTGTACGAACGATTGGCCGAACTTGAAGCGATTCAGCCGCGCGCGATTATTATTCACTCGTTGAAAAAGAGCGGCTTTATTGCCGGCGCCGACATCAAAGAGTTCACCGAGCTGACCGATGAGGAGCAGGCTTACGAGCTGATTCGCTCCGGGCAAAAAGTATTCGACCGTCTTGCGGCCATGCCAGTACCTACCATCGCACTGATCAACGGTTTTGCGCTTGGTGGTGGCCTTGAGCTCGCCCTTGCCTGCGACTATCGCATCGTTATCGACGATGACAGCGCCCGCCTGGGACTGCCGGAAGTGCAACTTGGCATACACCCCGGCTTTGGCGGCACGGTGCGTGCGACGCAGTTGGTCGGGCCGCAGGCGGCCCTCGACATGATGCTGACCGGACGTGGGCTGCGCCCGAAAGCTGCCAAGCGCATTGGTCTGGTCGATCAGGTTGTGCCACGACGTCATTTGGAGCGCGCCGCCGTCAACATGGCAATGAAGCCGCCCCCCAAACATAAGCTGGGCCGCAAGGAAAAGGCGATGAACAGCGCCATGATGCGACCACTGATCGCCAAAATGTCGATCAAGCAGGTGGCCAAAAAGGCGCGCAAGGAACATTACCCTGCGCCCTACGCCATTATCGATTTGTGGAAAAACTACGCGTCCGATCCCGCGCTCATGTATGAAAAGGAAGCGCGCTCCATCGCACGCCTGATGTGCACGCCGACCTCACGCAATCTGGTGCGCGTGTTCCTGTTACAAGATCGACTCAAGGCGCTGGCCACTGACAAAACATTCAAGCCCGAGCACGTACATGTAATTGGTGCAGGCGTGATGGGCGGCGACATTGCCGCCTGGTGTGCGCTGCGCGGCATGACCGTGACCTTGCAAGACCGTGAAGCAAAATATATCGGGCCCGCCATTGCCCGTGCGCACACGCTGTTTAAGAAGAAACTGCGTCGCCCACATCTGGTTCAGGCGGCCGCTGATCGACTGATGCCCGATGTCGATGCAACGGGCGTCGACAACGCCGACGTGGTCATCGAGGCCATTTTCGAAAACACCGAAGCCAAGCAGGCACTCTATAAATCGCTCGAGCCGCGTATGAAACCCGACGCGATTCTTGCCACCAATACGTCCAGCATCCGTCTTGAGGAACTGGCCACCGTATTGCATCGCCCCGAGCGTCTTATTGGCCTGCATTTCTTCAATCCCGTGGCCAAAATGCCGCTGATCGAGGTGATCCACGGCAAGCAAACGGACCAGCAGGAAGTCGCAAAGGGCCTGAGTTTTGCCAAACGCATCGGCCGCCTGCCACTGCCGTGTCGCAGTGCCCCGGGGTTTGTTGTCAATCGTATTCTCTTTCCCTACATGATCGAGGCTATGCGCATCGGTGGCGAGGGCGTGCCGCTGGACGTTATCGACAGAGCGGCGATGCAATTTGGCATGCCCATGGGCCCGGTCGAATTGGCCGACACGGTGGGACTGGATGTCTGTTTGCATGTGGCCAATGTCTTTGCCAGCGAGTTCGGGATGGAGATTCCGGACCGGTTGAGCCAGATGGTCGAGCGTAAGGATCTGGGCAAAAAGACGGGCCGGGGCTTTTACGCGTGGAAAAAAGGCAAACCCGTAAAGCCGAAAACCAAGGACGATTCGGCACCGGCCGATTTGGTCGATCGACTCATGCTGCCCTTTGTTAACGAAGCGGCAGCCTGTCTGCGCGAGGGCATTGTCGATGATGCGGATCTGCTCGACGGCGGCGTAATTTTCGGCACGGGATTTGCCCCGTTTACCGGCGGGCCAATCAACTATGCGCGGGATCGCGGCGTGAACAATTTGGTCACACGCCTCAATGATCTGGCCGGGCGCTACGGTGAACGCTTTGCGCCGGACGACTACTGGTCACGCCTGCAACAGCTCGAGGACTGACGGCATGGCCCCGACCCGTTTGTTGCAGTCCAAGCACGGTGAAGCGTCGGTCCGGACGATGGCGATGCCCGCCGATGCCAACTGGCTGGGCGATATATTTGGCGGTTGGCTAATGTCCCATGCGGATATCGCTGGCGCCACCCATGCGTATCGTCGTGCTCAGGGCAAAGTGGTCACCGTCGCGG
>CAYGSQ010000241.1:3575-5816 GCA_964352435.1 uncultured Gammaproteobacteria bacterium
CGCCGGTCTACGTGGGCGATGTCGTCACATTTTTCACGCGAATCGAGAAAGTTGGGCGCACTTCGATCAAAATGGCGGTCCGTGTTTATGCCGAACGCCCGGGCACGGAACCGGGTGAGCACATCTTCGTTGCCAGCGCCTCGTTCATCTATGTACACGTGGGCGAGGACCGGCAAAAGAAAGCGTTGCCGCCGAGCCCCTCAGATTGACTCAAAACACCATCAAACAGTGTGATCCAGGTTATGCCAGCGTTATGACGACTGTGCTAGACTCGCCGCGACAAGGCGCTGCAAGCCATTGCCTGCGCGGTTTGACGCGTTTCAGAACAACATTATGTCGACAAAGCCAATAGATCCAAAACTACTCAAAACCCTGACTCCGCTCGACGGGCTAAAAGCTGAAAATCTTCATGCTTTGGTCAAAAAAACGTCACTGCAGGAGCTCAGCAGCGGGCGCTTCATTTTCAAGGAAGGTGACAGCGAAAAACGTACGATCTATCTGATTTCGGGTCAGGTTGAGCTGCGCACCGATACCAAAGTGGTTCGGGTTATTGCCGGTGGCAGCGATGAAGCACGCCATCCACTGGCCCCCATGCTGCCGCGCAAGGTCAATGCCCGTGCGCGCACCGACATCGAGTACATCTCCATTGACAGCGATTTGCTCGACGTCATGCTGACCTGGGACCAGACCGGTTCCTACGAGGTCAGCGAGCTGCAGGATGATGAGAGCAGCGAAGGCGACGACTGGATGACCACCCTGCTCCAGACCAAAGCTTTCCACAAGATTCCGCCCGCTAATATTCAGGCCATTTTCATGCGTATGCAGCGCGTGTCGTATCGCACCGGCGATGTGGTCATCAAGCAAGGCGACGAGGGCGATTTTTTCTATGTGATCACGGATGGCAAATGCGCCGTGACGCGCGAGACGCCCCTCAACAAGGACGGCATCAAGCTGGCCGAACTGCGCACAGGCGATACGTTTCGTGAAGAAGCCCTTATTTCGCAGGCCAAACGCAACGCGACGGTTACCATGCTGTCAGACGGCGTCCTGATGCGCCTTGCCAAAGAACATTTCAACAAGCTACTCAACGAGCCAATGCTTGATTGGGTCAATCTTGCGCGTGCCAATGAAATAGTTGCCAATGGCGGCAAATGGCTCGACGTACGTCTGCCGAGCGAATTCGAAAACTTCCATCAGGGGGGCGCGGTGAACATACCGCTGTACTTCATTCGGCTGAAACTGAAAACGCTGGATAAAAATACGCCCTACGTCGTGTGCTGCGACACCGGTCGCCGCAGTTCAGCTGGCGCATACATTCTCAGCGAGCGTGGTTTCACCACGCACGTGCTCGAAGGCGGCCTGACCATGTCAGACGCGCAAAATCAGAGCTGATTGATAAGGCCCGTGACCGTCGTCCGACGTCACGTCACTACATCGTGTGCGTAGGCTTGTCGCCGGACAGAGCGCCGGCCAGGTAGTTTTCGATTTTGCGCTGGGTGTTGCCGCCGTCTTGCTCACTGAACTGCACGCCAATACCTGCCGTCCGTTTACCCTGGGCACCTTTGGGTGTCATCCAGACGACCCGACCGGCCACCGGCAGTTTTTCGTTTTCATCCATCAGATTGAGCAACATGAATACTTCATCGCCAAGGCGATAGGTGCTGCCTGTTGGGATGAACAAACCGCCGTTATTGACGAACGGCATGTACGCCAGATACAGCGCACTTTTGTCCTTGATCGTCAGGGTAAGTAGACCTGGTTTACTCATAGCTTAAGTTTTACTCGCGAGCGCACCAAAACGCAGTGACCACGGCACTAGCAGCGATTCTATGAGCTGCTGGGCGTTGAGCGATGTGCCCAAACGGCGCCTGGCTCGGTGTACGGCATCAAGGTATTCAAACATGGCATTCAACTTAATTTGATTGAGACCATCAGGCAAGTCCTGAGGTCTCAAATTGTGAGCTACGTCGCTTCCTGCCACACCGAAGCGGACCCGGATCACATCCATCACCCGTCGTGCCAGCCAATCAATGCTGCGCGCCGCGTCGTGCTTGACCCAACGGGCGGCCACGGTCGCAGGATCGCTGCGCCCGCTGCTCAGTAACTTTAAATCGGCGGACAATTGCTCAACTTGAGCCCCAAATCCGTCCTGATGCAAGGCCAGAGCCGCCAGCGGCGCCCCATTTGCCAAGCGCAGCAATGCCGGCCAGTCGGCCTTCCCACTGTCCTGAGCGCCCAACC
>CAYGSQ010000242.1:0-5813 GCA_964352435.1 uncultured Gammaproteobacteria bacterium
GACTGGGTGTCACGCAATCGAGCGGGCAAAGCCGTTCTCAAGGTGCCCAAGGGCACGCACACGCTGCCACCGGCATGTGTCCCCGACGAGGAAGGCATTTGTGTTGCGGCCGTGAGCAATGAGGGCCGGCTTTTGATCTTCGAAATTGAAGAGCTGCCCGTAATGACGCGCGGCAAGGGCAACAAGATATTGTCGATTCCCACCAAGCGGGCGGGCGCGGGCGAGGAATGGATGGCCGGTGTCGTGGCATTGGGCCCGAAAGAGGCGCTGCGCGTTATTTGCGGTGAGCGCACGATGACGTTGAAAGCGAAAGATCGTGAAAAATATATCGGTCAACGTGGCCGCCGGGGTGCGCTGCTACCCAGAGGTTGGCGCAAAGTCGACAGGCTGGCGGGCGCTTCCGACTAGCAGAAGATGGTGTCCTTCTGCGCGCTAGTTTTGCTTGCGGAAGGACAGAATCCTGGATTCGTCATCCTCGAGTTCTTGTTCGAAGGCCAACTCCGGCACTTTGCGGATGGTTGACGCCTCGAGGTGATAAAACTCCTCGCTGTCCTTTGTCTGGATGACGCTCGTAGGATCGTCATCTGCGTCCTGATCAGCGGTTTCGAGAATGAGTTGTTCCGCCTGTGCGGTGAGATCGTCGGGCGCTTCATCACCGAAAGCGTGATCCAGCAACAACAGGTTTGCATTGAGCTTGATGGCCGCTTCGGTCAGCTCATCGTTCAACTCTTCGCTGACCTGATGCTCCAGCTGTTGTAGCGCAAGTTCGGTATCGTCCGTATCACCCTGTGGCAGCTCAAGGTCAAGTGATGGTTCGATCAGCTCGGTCCCATCGTCGTCGATTTCAAGCTGTTTCGGTGTCAGCATAATCGCCATCGTGTCTTCGAAGCTTTTGGAATCGCCTGGAAGAAGATTGCGCACATCACCGGTGCTTTGCGCATAGTCTTGCGCCAGCAACTCGAGGTCATCCTCGTTGGGCGCATCGAAGGCATCAAAGTCGAGTTCGCCGTCAGATTCAAGGGCGTCCACAGACAGGGTTGGTTCCGCGTCCTGTGCCAAAGGAGAGGGGCCGTATGTCGTTAGCTCGTCTTCTGTCAGCTCCGTCTGCGCGGAGGCCGTACTCGCAGCCAGAATCTCCTCGACGCTGCCAATGGTATCCATCACAGGCAGCGTGGCGGTCAAGTCTACCCGCCGCAGTTCTTCGTGTACGACGATGGACGGCGTATCCGGGGTACTGCGTGTCTTGCGGGATTCTTCCAAACGCGATTCGTGACGTTTGGAGCGGGAAATTTCACGTTCTTGCTCCACACGCTGTTTCTGCAGCCAGCGCCGCATGCCGTACATGGTCGCAAGCCCGCCCAGCGCCAGTCCGCCGACAAGCCACAGCAAGTCCAGTGTCCAATGGCGTTGCGTCGTAATAACGCGTACCTGCGGCGCAGCGGCAGGCGTCGTCGCGGCGATCGGTGCGGCGACCAGCTCAGCGGTTACCGACGGAGCCTCGACAGGGTCGACGACCGCCGACGGTTCTACAAACACTTCGCTGGTGCGGCGTTGCCGCAGGCGGTCCATCGACAGCCCGGACAAACGTCGCGTGTAAGCCATGTCGGAGACCACTGCAGGCTGCAGCGATACGGGGCGTGTCGCGGCGCGAGTCATCTCGGGTTCGCTGGCCAGTGCGTCCACTTCGGGTCTGAGGGACTCGACACTGCGCGCGGCAAGAGCCGCTTCGCGGCTTGCTGCAGAAGTTACACCTGCGGTGTTGCGCGCAGCGGCGCGAGAGCCGGCTGCAACGCCACGGCGATAGCGGGATGATCCATCGACCGCCAGGCGGCCCGTCAATCGCGGAATCTGGATTGTCGCGCCGACGCGCAACGTATTTGGATCGCGGCCTTCAAACGCGCCGGGATTGGTTTCGTAAATGCGTTGTGCAATCGGCCATACCGAATAGTCGGGGCGCCCTTCAACGCGTGCGGCGATCACTGACAGGACATCACCGGGCTGCACCACGTAAGCGCTGCCGGGCGCGACACTACCGCGTGTGGGTCGATTTTGGCGCACGGCGCGGCGCGGGCGAGCGGCGACCGCTGCGACCTCCGTTGCAGACTCCGTTGAAGCCTGTCTGGCGGTTGCTGTCAGCGGAGCGCTATCAAAGGCGCTCGGCGGGTCCAGCATGACCAAAAATGATCGGGTCAACGACGGTGCGCCGTTGCAGTCAATGCTAAATACTATTTCGCTCATCGGCTCGCGCAAAGACGACTTGCCTGCGAAGCGCAATGTGGTCGTGGTGGACGTAATCGTTGCCGTCATTTCCAGCCCGCTGATGCCGGGCATACCGGCCCCTGTCGGCGACGACAAACGCATGCAGCGCGTATTGAGTGTCTCGCCCGGAGCGGTGGCAATTTCCACCCATGCGCGCAGCGGTTGGCCCAAAGAGCTGGTCACGTTGAGTTCACCAACGGACAGGGCCCAGGCCTGAGAAAAACTGGTCAGCGCGACCAGTGAGACGGCCGTCGCGGCCTCGATCGAGCGTTTGGCGAAAAAACGGCGTATGGCCGTTTCCAGCGGAGCGCTGGAAGGGGCATTTTGGTCTACGATACACATGGTCGCCAGTTCTGTTTTTTGCTTCATACCGACACGTCACTCATCCAATTTCGCGGAGTTGCCAAATGTTTTGTGTTAATCAAGACATCCAGGGCAGCCGCATCATTTCGACTCAATCCTAAGCCTGCTTCGGGCACCCACTACGTTCCTGTAGTGCGTTTTACTCAGTGAAGCTTATGTCAGGTGTTGCCATTCGTGCTGCGACGAAAGTCGCGATTCTGGCAGACGGTGGGTACTTTTTTCGATCAATTCGATGCGTTTGGCGGCGCAAAACCGGAAGTAGGTCGCACTTTTCGCCGGCGCGATGCCGGCGTAGAATTATGTAAAGATATGCCAGATCGGGAGGCTTGGAGTGCGTCAGTCTGTTTCGAGCACAATTTCTTCAGGACCCTGGACGTAGAATCCCTGAATGTACTGGATGCCAAGTTGCCACAACACGGCCATTGTATTGGCGTCTTCAACGCGTTCTGCGACCGTGGCGATGTTCTTTTTCTGCGCGGCTTCGATGTAGGTGTTGACGATTTCCTGCATGCCTTTGTCGGACGAGATGCCTTCCATCAGCGAGCCGTCGATCTTGATGTAGTCGAGCGGTACATGCTCCAGCGTGCGCAACGGTTGCTGGGTTACGCCAAAGTGCTCCAGTGCGACCTGACATCCGAGTTGTTTGAGCTCAGTGGCAATACTTTTCGCATCGCGTAATCGCGCGACAATGTCCGATTCGGTGATTTGGAAGATCAGCGAACTGGCGACGACGCCACTTTCTTTTACCTGTTGGCTGATCCATTCAGCGAGCGTGGTGTCGAGTATTGATTCGGTCGACAAACGAATGAACAAACCGGCCGGGCGGTGTTCGGCACAAAAGCGCAATGAGTTCATGATGACCCAGCGATCGATCGTTTTCATCATGCCGTTGCGCTTGGCGGGTGGCAGAAAGACGCTCGGCATAATTTCGCGGCCGGCATCCATCATGCGAATCAACACGTCAAACATCTGCTGACTGCGTCCGCTCAGGCTGGCAACCGGCTGGAACACCAGACGGAAGTTGTCCTGCATCAATGCGCCTTTGATCTTCTTGACGTAGACCGTATCGCCTTTCTTGTGGCCGTATTCGTCGTCGTCGATCTCAGGCAGGACCGTACGGTTGCCGCCCGCTTTTACGCCGGACAGGTATGATTTTTGGGCTTTGAGGATAAGGCCGGACAGGTCTTCATTGCTGCTGTCAAAGCGCGCCAGACCAATTGTGCAGGTCGCTGACAGCGACTTGTCAGCAACCTCGAATACCTTGCGCGAGACCGCTTGTCGCAGGTTCTCCGCCCACGCCAGCGCGTCGCGGGCGGTACCGCGCGGCATAAGAACCATGAAAAGGTCGCCGCCGAACTGTCCGTAAATATCGTTGGCGCGCGCCTGATCCTGCAGGATGCGTGCGAACTCGAGCAACAGGTCGTCACTTGATAGCGGACCGATCTGTTCGCGCAGTTCAGCAATGGAGTCCGGTTTGACGTAGGCCAATACCCACAGCCCACCGCGCGAGGGCGCCTCAAGTTGCTTCTCCATTTCATTGAGAAAACGTTGTCGTCTGAAAAAACCGGTGAGCGGATGGCGCTCGCTTCCTTCGACGATGCCACGTGGTTTTTCTTCCGTGCGACTCTTGTCCAGACTAAGCACGATGCGTACACACGGTTCATCATCGAAAACGCCGAGTTCAAATTCGGCGTCGACGACGACTTGCGATTCGTCACTGCCAGTAGCCTTGACGTTGAGTGAATGGCCGCCCCATTTTTTGTTGGCGGTTGCAACCATGGCGCCTTTGATGGCGACGTGGCTTTCATCGTGAAACGCATCGAGTGCCGGTGTACCAACCAGGTCTTCATCATCGGCATAACCAAGCATCGTGAGCCACGCGGGATTGACGCTGACGATAATGCCTTCTTGTACCAGCATGATTGCATCGGTCGATTCATTGACCAGCGTTTCGACCTGCTGTTCGAGTTTGGCCGTTGAGTTTTGCATAGTGGCCAGCGCACGGGCCTGACGATGATGGTTGAGTTCACGCAGCGCGACAGCTTGCAGGCGCGTGCGGCTGCTCAGACTGACCAGATCCTGAGCACCGTGGGTCAGCGCGTGGCAAATCGAGTCCTCGTCGACGATCTCGCCAACGATAATCACGGGTACGCCAGCTGCGTGAATGTCGCGCAGTCCGGCGAGCTCGACGACGCGCGCGTCTTTGGGGCTGGTAATGAAGCAAAATACGATTTGTGGTGGCTGGGCGACGAGCGCATCGGAAAGATCCGCCATATTGGACTGCCACGTGCAATGGGCGGCAACGCCGGCATTGCGCAGCGTCTGGCTAATAGCCTCCGCATCATCCTGTTTGTCTGATACGACGATCACGTCGACAGATACGTGCTGGGTCAAGTTGTTGCTCCTGAACACAATGGTCATTAATCGAGGTTACCGGGCCTCGACAGCCGGTGTATCATAGCGCGCTAATCAACGACGCGTTACTACGGGTTTCAGACAGATATGGCTACTTACAACACTAGTGAATTTAAGTCCGGGCTAAAAATTATTCTCGACAACGATCCGTGCACCATTGTCGAGAACGAATTCGTCAAACCGGGCAAAGGCCAGGCGTTTAGTCGGGTGCGTATTCGTAACCTCAAAACCGGCCGGGTTGTCGACAAAACGTTCAAATCGGGCGAGAGCGTTGAGGCAGCGGACGTTATGGAAACGGACATGCAATATCTGTATAGCGACGGAGAGTTCTGGCACTTTATGGTGCCGGACACCTACGAGCAGTACGAAGCGGACGCCAAAGCCGTGGGTGATACTGCTAAGTGGTTGAAAGAAGAAGATGTTTGCGTAGTTACGTTATGGAATAACTCGCCTCTTCTCGTCACCCCGCCGAACTTTGTCGAGCTGAAAATCACGCAAACCGACCCGGGGCTGAAAGGCGACACCGCTCAGGGTGGCGTTAAGCCTGCCGAACTGGAGACTGGCGCCAGCGTACGCGTACCGCTCTTTGTCGAAGAGGGCGAGACCATCAAAGTCGACACGCGCTCGGGCGAATACGTCTCGCGGGTTAAAGACTGATTCGATGAATTGGCAGCCGTGCGCCGCGGCCCACACGCTGCGCGCGCGGGCTCAATTGATGACGCAGACGCGGGCGTTTTTCGCGCAACGTGGTGTGCTCGAAGTGCAGACGCCGGTGC
>CAYGSQ010000243.1:0-5792 GCA_964352435.1 uncultured Gammaproteobacteria bacterium
GGCCTCATCGGGCGAGCCATCAATGCGACTGTACCCGCGCTCGCCGTCGCGGCGAGTCTGGCCGCGGTCGCCACAATCGGCGTGCGCTTGATCGCCGATCGCGCGCCGGCCCAGGTCGATCTGCTTGCGGCGCAGGACGTCATGAACGATCTCGACCTGCTGACCGAAGACGAAGACTTGTCGTTGCTTGAAGACCTGGAGTTTTATGCCTGGCTCAGCGTCGACGACGAGGATGTGTCCTGAAAATTTTGGCCACCTGTTTGTTGGCGCTGTGGTCCGGTGTGGCTGGTGCGAGCGATGCGGACGAAGACGAGGCTTTTTTCGAGTTTCTGGGCAGCTTTGGCGAAAGCGATGACACCTGGTTTGACCCCTTGTGGCTGGACGATGTCGATCCCGCGCTGGTGCAAGACGCAACGGAAGAAAATGTGACGAGTGATGAACAAGATGAATCCTGAAAATCGGTTAACCCTGCACTGGCGTGCGCTGCTGTTGGTGCTTTTTTTGCTGGGAAGTCCCGTCGCCATGAGCACGCCGGCAGAAGGCGATGCATTGCAGTGGTCGGACCTCAGTTCGCAGCAACAAAAAGTGCTGGCGCGTCTTGAACCGCGCTGGGCGACCCTGCCTGAGCCGCGTCGCCGTTCGTTGGCCAAAGGTGCGCAGCGCTGGGAGTCGATGTCGCCGCAGCAAAAGAAACGGGCGCGTGGTCGCTTTGCTCAATGGTCACAACTGGCACCCGAGCGGCGCCAGCGTATTCGTCGGCTATTTGGCAACTGGCAGTCGCTGTCGCCCGAGCAACGGCAACGCATTCGCCGCAATTATCAGCGCTTTAATCAGTTGTCGCCTGAGCGCAAAGAGGCGCTGCGCGAGCGCTTTCGCACTATGACGCCACAGGAGCGCCGTGAGCGGCTCCTCCGCGCACCGCGAGAGCGCTCAAACAGATAGCTGCTGCGCGGTTGCAATTGTCATGGAACTCTGGAATAACACGAGTCAGAGCCATGATGCATATAAGCCAACAAGTTTTGCGCACGGATGTTTCGGGCATGCCGCTCGAGTGGATCGACTACCGCGACGCCGTGCGTCTCTATCACACCGAACAGGTGGCATACGCCTGCGGCAGTGTGCTGTATCGCCTGCACGGCGGCACCAATGCGCGATCCGGAATGCGCAGCATCATCGACGTCAACTCGATCATTGCGACGCACGGTGATACGCATTCACTGGGCAAAGCGCGCAGTGACTATACGCCGCCGCTCAACAACCAAACCCTGTTTAAGCGCGATGGGTACCTGTGCATGTATTGCGGCGAACGTTTTTTGTCGAACATGCTGTCGCGTGATCACATCCGGCCGATCAGCCAGCGCGGTGCCGATCATTGGAACAACGTGGTTACGGCGTGTCGCCGGTGCAATAATTACAAGGCCGGGCGGACGCCCGAGCAGGCGGGTATTGAGCTGATCGCCGTACCGTTCACGCCGACTTACGCTGAGTACATCTATTTGAAGGGCCGGCGCGTTATGGCCGATCAGATGGAGTACTTGCTGGCGCACTTCCCGCGGCGGTCGCCGCTGCATGAACGCATTGCGAACTGGCTGACGCCAGAAACGCATTAGGTTTATGTCGCAGGAGCCGCGCTGCGCGCGACTCCTGCGTGTGTCTTACATGCCGTCCGTAAGCGAACGAGCGCGGTAACCAGCCGGTATTTCAAACAGTGCGCTATCGAGCTTGTCGTTGCTGATGTTTTGCAGCACGGTGACGCCACCTTCTTTGGTGCTCATGCGGATAGGAATGCCGCCCATGTCACGCGTGTCGGGGATTTCGGATTTGGCGCCAAATTGCGTGGCGATTTCCTGCATCATATCGACCAACGCGTTCATCGTCTCAAAGTCCTCATCGGAAACGCCAAGCGTGCTGAGTTTCGCGATGCATGCGGTGTCTTCTCCACCGTCCGTGTTGGATACGGTGGCGACTTTACACTTGTAGCCCGCGACTTTGTCGGACTTGCCGGTCCAGGAGATCTCGGGCTTTTTCACTTCCACTTTTTTGCCCTGCAGGCGCTCGCGCATTTCTGCTGGAATCATTTGCATCATGGCTTCGCGTTGCTCAGGCGGTACATTTGCCATTTGCTCTTCGAATTGTTTCATCATGCCTGACATCTGATCGGCAACGCCGTCCATCGCCGCCTTGTCCATCACCATGTAACTTTTGTTTTTGTGATCGACCTGAGTGAATGAGTTGGTTGCGACGTCAAAAATACCCATGACTTCGCCGTCGGATTCGACCACAACCTTGCCGCCCTTAATGTTGATTGTTGAAAGCGTTGGCTCGTCGGCATTGTCGGTCATGGTAATGCGCGTATCGGCCAAAGCCACGGGGCTGGCGATCAGTGCGCAGAGCAAAAATCCTGAAGTTTTCATGTTGTCTCCCTCTGAGTCACCCGATTCGTACGGGTGTGGTAGATACGCGGCCAGCGGGCCACGCGCGTTATTTCATTTAAAGTAGACTACGGATTGAAGTGGTGCAATTGAACAACCCATGATTTATCTGATTGACGCAAGTGTTTACGTTTTTCGGGCCTACTATTCGATGCCGGACGACATGGTGGACCGCAATGGCCAGCCTGTGAACGCCGTTTACGGCTTCGGACGGTTTCTAATTGATTTGCTGCAAAAAGCCGCACCGACCCATGTCGCTGTAGCCTTTGACGAGTCTTTGGCTACTTCGTTCCGCAATGACATCTATCCGGACTACAAAGCCAACCGGGAGCCGGCCCCCGACGAGCTAAAACGGCAGTTTGGCTACTGTCGCGAGTTCGCCAAATCGCTTGGTTTGCGCACGCTCGCGCACGCGGCATTCGAAGCGGATGACCTCATTGGCACGCTGGTGCTGCGCGCGCGCGAGCAGGGCCGCAATAGTGTCATTGTCACGCGTGACAAGGATCTCGCACAGCTGGTGGCGCCGGGCGATGAGTTTTTCGACTACGCCGGCGGAATCCGCTACTCCCACGACGAGATCGAGGGCCAATTCGGCACGCGGCCGCACAGCATCGCCGACTATCTCGCGCTTACGGGCGACAGTGTCGATAACATTCCCGGCGTCCCGGGCATTGGCAAGAAGACGGCCGGGGCCATTTTCGCGCGCTATCACACCCTCGACGAGGTCTACGAGCATCTGGACGACCTGCACACTTTGCCCGTTCGCGGCGCCAAAACGCTGGCGGCAAAACTCACGGCGCATCGCGACGCCGCATATTTGGCGCAACGTCTGACCCGCATTCACTGCGCTGTGGACGTCGATGGCTCACTGGCGTCACTGGAACGCCAGCCAGTGGCTGAGAACGAGGTCAATCGACTGTTCGATGAGCTGGATTTCGGGGATGCTTTGCGCCGTCGTGCACTGGCGCTGACATTCTAGGAGTATACTGCCGCGATGAGTTCCACAACCATCTTCATTGTCGTCGCGATCTTCTTTGCGCTCGGCCTGGTCGGCAAATTGCTTGGCCTGTCCCGCCGCAGCAAGGAAATCGAGAAGACCCTCGACTATTCCAAAATGAAGGAATGGGAGGATGACGAGGAGACCTGACGCCCTCCTGAAGCCATGCGTTTTGACGTTCGGCCCCGTCGCAGACCCGATCTTTTTGCGACGGTTGAAATTTTTTTTCATCTTGGTTAAAAATTACGCGCGCGACGGTTGTCGTGGGTGTATTTGTGGAGTTTTTTGATGATCGAAACACACGATCTGCGGAAGGATTTCGGCGCCTTTACGGCGGTGCGCGACATCTCGTTCCGTGTCGAGGAGGGCGAAGTTCTGGGCTTTTTGGGTCCCAACGGCGCCGGCAAATCAACGACCATGAAAATGATTGCGGGCTTTCTGGCGCCAACCTCGGGTAGCGTCTCGGTCTGCGGTCATGACGTTACGCAGGCGCCGCTGCGCTCCAAAGCGCTGGTCGGCTATTTGCCCGAGGGGGCGCCGAGCTACGACGAAATGACGCCGCGCTCTTTCCTGGAATTTATTGCCGATGTGCGCGGCCTCACCGGTAGTACGCGTCGGTCGCGTATCGACGATGTGGTGGGGCGCCTGCACCTGGAGCGCGTGCTCGAACAGAGCATTGAGACTCTGTCAAAGGGTTACAAACGACGCGTGGGCCTGGCACAGGCGATCGTGCACGACCCCAAAGTACTCATTCTTGACGAGCCGACGGACGGTCTTGATCCCAATCAAAAGCACGAAGTGCGCTCGTTGATTCGCGATATCGCCAAAGACAAGACCATCGTCATCTCAACCCACATTCTCGAAGAGGTCCATGCCGTGTGCACGCGCGCGGTGATCATCGCAGACGGCGCCGTGCTCGCCGACGATACGCCTGCCGGACTGGAAGCGCGGTCGCGCTATCACAACGCCGTACGTTTGAGCGTGGCTGACCCCCAGGCGCTCAATGCGCTCAAGGACGGTCTGCGTGGACTCGACGCGGTGGCGTCACTTGAAACCGGTGAGGACGGCAGCGGCGTTATCGCACTGGCCAAAAACGGCGCCGATATTTTCGCCCAGGTGAATGAGCTGATCGGACGTAACAGCTGGCCGATCACTCAGGTTGAACTGGATCGCGGGCGTCTCGAAGACGTCTTCCGGGACATCACCACACGCGCGGGAGATGCAGCACATGGGTAAAATTCGAGCCATTTTGCGGCGCGAGTTGGCGGGCTATTTCGCCACGCCCGTCGCGTATGTATTTATCGTGATATTCCTGATGCTGGCCGGATTTCTGGCCTTTCAGTTTGGCCGCTTTTACGAGAACGGGCAGGCGGACTTGTCGGCGTTCTTTTCCTTTCACCCGTATCTCTATCTGTTCCTCGTGCCGGCACTGTCAATGCGGCTGTGGGCGGAGGAGCGCAAGAGCGGCAGCATCGAGCTTTTGATGACGCTACCCATTACCACCACGCAGGCGGTCATTGGCAAATTTCTGGCGGCGTGGCTGTTCACCGGCGTCGCGCTGGCATTGACGTTCCCTATCTGGATCACCGTCAATTATTTGGGCGAGCCGGACAACGGGGTCATTCTGGCGTCCTATCTGGGCAGCTTTTTGATGGCCGGCGCGTATCTGGCCGTTGGCTCCTGCGTGTCAGCGGTGACCCGCAATCAGGTGATCGCGTTTGTCCTGACCGTCAGTGTCTGCTTTGTCTTGCTGTTCGCCGGCTTTCCGATGGTGCTCAATGTGCTGCGCGCGTTTCTGCCGCAAGGCGCGATCGATGCGGTGGCGTCGCTCAGCTTCCTGACCCACTTCACGTCGATCACCAAGGGGGTGATCGACCTGCGTGACCTGATTTACTACGCGATCATGATTGGCGGCGCACTCGCGGCCAACGTCATCGTGCTTGATTTGAAGAAGGCCGACTGACATGAGTACGTTGCCAAAGAAAATCTACAGCCCGCTGGGGCTGATTGCGCTCGTCGCACTAGTGCTGGCGGCTCTGTTTATCAGCAACGGTTTGTTTCGCGGCGCGCGCCTCGACTTGACCGAAAACAATCTGTACTCCGTGTCGCCCGGCACCAGGAATATTTTGCGCAGCATCGATGAGCCGCTCAATCTTTATTTCTTTTATTCGGATAGCACCACGGGCGAAGCCTCGGGGCTGCGGCTCTATGCGCAGCGCGTGCGCGAGGTGCTTGAGGAGTTTGCGCTGATCGGCGGCGACAAAATCAATCTCAAAGTGATTGATCCCCTGCCGTTTTCCGAAGAGGAAGATCAGGCTGCACAGTTCGGCCTGCAGGCCGGTGGTGACAACATCTACTTCGGT
>CAYGSQ010000244.1:0-5768 GCA_964352435.1 uncultured Gammaproteobacteria bacterium
AAACCGACACCGAACAAAATAAGCGTCACGACCGACTGGATGCGGGTGGCGGCCAGCGCAAGCAGCGTCGTGGCGGCCAACGCACCGCCGATGGCAAACAGCGGCAACAGATACGCCGAGTTCATGGTCAAGCCGTAATACAACGCAACCGTTGCGGCGAGTGACGAGGTAGCCGTGACGCCCAGCACGCCCGGCTCGGCCAACGGGTTACGCAGCAAACCTTGCAGCGCTGCCCCGCTGGCGCCCAATGCCGCGCCGACGGCGAATGCCGCCAACGCGCGCGGCAGTCGGATTTGCCACACCACGACGCTATCGGCGACATTGCCCTGCCCGGCCAGCGCGGCCAGGACGCGTGCGGGTGCCATGGGCGTCGAGCCGAGCATGCATGCGCCAAACACGGCGGCCACACTGGCTAACAACAATGACGTCAGCAAGAGTCGTGCGTTCATGGTGCGCTCGCCGCCTCGGCCAGTGCCTCGATAGCATCGACCAAAAACCAGCTGCTGCAGGATGTCCACGCGCCCTGCAAATAAACCGTTTCACGTTCCGCAAGTTGGCGTCTGGCGATTGGGTGACGCATCGCGCTCCAGCGTTCCGGCGCAACGCCCCGCGCATCAAAAAATGCCGCGGCCACGACGTCCGGCTGCTCATACGCCAGACGTTCCAGATCGATTTCACGCCAGCCGGACTGCCGCTCAAAATTGGCAAGGCCAGCGGTATCAAGCATGTCGTGAATCATGGTGTCCGGTCCACTGGTCGCGCCAAAAGGCGTGACATAGAGCGCTGTCTTGGTCTGGTGACCCTCCGCAATCCGCTGCAACCGGTCATTCATACGCGCGACAATTGCCTGTCCCCTGGCTGGCACGCCCAAGCTTTGCGCCATCTGCAAAACCGTTGGCGCGATGGAGGCGACGCCGTTGACGTACGGCACTTGCACAACCTCATAACCGGCCGCTTCAAAAAAGCGCGTTGCATTCGGTCCGCCCCCGTAGGAGCGGACGATCAGATCGGGTTGCAGTGCAATGACGTCTTCGGCGATGGGTCTGACGGTGGGCACACCCACCGCTTGCTCGCGCATGTAGGAAAAGGCCGATACGGCATCCGGCGACACGGCCGCAATACTCTCGCGCGGCAGCATTTTCAATACGTACTGATCTGCGCAATAGTCCAGACTGATAACACGCTGCGGTGTCGTATCCGCCGCGCCGCTGATGGCCAGTACGGCGAGAATCAATGTGACCAGAGCGCGACCCACAATGGCGTCGACTAGAAGGTTAACTGGGCGCCCGCGAAGCCGGATACGCCTGGCGTGCCGTAGCCGATCACCTGCTGATAATCACGGTCCAGCAAGTTTTCAATTCGCGCATAAAGCTCGACAGATTTGCTTACCTGATAGCGGCCGGACAAATCGACGCGCGTCCACGAGCCGGTGGTCCCGTTGGGGTCAAACTCCGCACCGTTATAACGCATCAACAGTGATGCCGATGTGCGCCCCGCAGGCGTGAATGACAATCCAATATTGCCGGTGCGTCGCGGCACGCGCAGCAGGCGTTCGCCGTCGCCATCTTCGGCATCGATGTAGGCAAAGTTGGCCGACGCACCCAGCCAGTCGGTCAACTGGTAGCGTCCGTGCACTTCGACCCCGCTGGTGAGCGCGCGAGCAATGTTCTCGTAGCCACCGATGGCAAACTCAAAGGTAATCAGATCGGTCGTGTCCTGATCAAAATACGTAACACCCACCTCACCAAGACCATCTGAACTGCGGAGCGTAACACCAATATCAAAGGCATCGGATGATTCAGGGCGCAGTGCGGTATTGGCCTGTGTCGCGCCACAACAAAAGAACGTCGTTTGGAACAAGGTAGGCGCTTTGAAACCTTCGCCCCAACTCGCTCTGAGCGTGACCTGATCGTTTGGGTTATAGGCCATTGCCAAGCGTGCGGTGGTTTCACCGCCGAATTGTTCATGGTCGTCGCGGCGCAAGCCTGCGGACAACGTCAGTGTGTCGAGCGGTTGGTACTCGTATAGAGCAAACAGACCGTCAATGGACGTGTCTTCACCATCGGCCTCGCTGGATTCATGTTCGGCGCCAAACGCAAGGCGCTGATTGTCGACAACCTGCAGTGACCCCTGGTAGCGCAACGTGGTGCGGTCTCCCTTGCTGCCAAAGGCTGGGTTGCCACCGGCCAGGTTGACGCGGTCGATCTTGGTATGGCCAACCAGTATCTGGTTGTCGAGACGGCCATCAAACAGCGGCATCGTGAACGACAGGTTGCCGGTCAGTTCTTCGGTTTCGCTTTGCTCATCACCGTCACCCACGTTGCCCTGTGCGCCGAAGACAAAACTGTCGAAATCGGCCTGTGCGTCCGTCCACACAACGCTTGCCTGCAAGCGTGCCTCACGCGGAAGATTGACGCCCGCGCGCGCACTTAATGTCGTGGAGTCAAAGCCATCATCTTCATTGTTGCCGTTGCGTTCGTCGGCCTTCGAAATGCCGTCAGTCGACTGCAGCGTCGCGGCGACACGCACGTCGTAGCGTGCGTTGGAATGCGTGAATTCGCCGCCACCGCGTCGCGAGTTGAACGAGCCGGCCTGCGCAAAGGCCTGTGCGTTTGAGCCGGCCTGCGGGCGCTTGGTGACAATATTCACGACCCCGCCGATCGCGTCGGTGCCCCAAAGCGTGGACTGGGGGCCCTTAAGGACTTCGATACGCTCGATGTTGGAGGCATCGAAGCGGGCAAAGTTGAACCCACCACCCGGCGACGTTGGATCATTGGTCACCACGCCGTCGACCAGCACAAGTGTCTGTTCGCTGCCGGCGCCTCGAATACGCACGGACGCGACGCCACCAAAGGCACCGTTTTGATTGACGGTGACGCCGGGCGCGGTGGCGATGGCGTCAAGCGCGTATTCAAGCCCAAGGTCTTCGATTTGCTGCGCCGTAATGATGGTGACGGCCGAGCCGACTTCCGTCAGTGGCTGGTCCAGACGCAGGCCATAGACGATCGTGTTTTCCGCGTCATCCGATTGCGCGGACTGAGCGAAAGATAGAATTGAAGAGCAAAAAAACGCTGCCGCAAGTGCGCATTGAACCTGAGTCATAAGCGTATCCCGTGGTCGGCCGGAACGGCCAACGTGTGTTAACGAACATCAAGGCAAAGCCCCGTTTGGGGTGACATGCCAACCAATGTCGTTTCACGGGAAAAGTGAAATTCCGGCCCTTCAGGTTAACCCGACCCTGGACGAACGACGCGATGGCAGGTTTCCTGGCTTGTTGATCATCGACGCGGACCGCCTTCCCAGGAATACTCCTAGTGGCTAGGTTGGCCAGCACCTCCCAACTTACAGTTGCGGGTACAACTCCGGATTTTCACCGGATTCCCTCTTAGCTTCCGCTCACGGAAGCACCATCTGAGTAAGACGCTAAACCACGCCCAAAGCACTGTCAATGAATGCACGCCACAGGCCCTGTGACGCGCGTCCACGGCGCACATTGATCGCCGAATTGCCATCGATGTGCGCGCTATCGATTGCAATCAAATGAGATCGGCGTCCGTCATGATTTCGACTAGAGACGGTCCATTATGGGCCAGCGCTTCGTCGAGCGCGGCCCGCAGTTTGTCCGCTGTGCGCACGCGCGTGCCGTGTCCACCGCACAGTTTGGCGTAGGCCGAGAAACTTGGGTTGTGTAATTCGGTTTGCCAGACGGGCCATTCGCCTGCCCGTTGTTCTTTTGAGATTTTGCCGAGCTGGGAATTGTTCAACAACACATGCGTGATGTTCATGTTGTATTTGACGGCCCTATTGAAATCGACCATGTACTGACCGAAGCCGCCGTCGCCGCTGATCGATACCACTTTGCGTCCGCGGTACGCCGCTTGATCTTGCGTGGCCGCCCACGCGCCCATCGCGGCACTGAAGGAGAAGCCAATGGAACCGAGATAGCCCGACATCAAAATTCGTTGACCCTTACTTTCAAAATAGCGTCCAAACGAATAGGTGTTGTTACCAACATCGACGGCAATGATGGCGTCGTCCGCTACCGCGTCACTGAGCTCGGCGAAGACAATAGACGAATTGAGCCCTTGTCCCTGATCGTCCTCCAAGCGGCTGCGTTTTTCCTGGCGCCAGATGGCCCAGCGTTCGGCAACCTCCGCACGCTGATCAACGCCCTGCCCGGCGCCGCCCATGGCCGCGGCAAGCTGCGAGGCCGTCGCACCAATCTCGCCCCATACAGGTAGTGCAACGCCGTGAAATTTGCCGAGCGCCATGCGGTCGAAATCGACCTGAATGATGGTGCGCTTGGGCGTGATCCCGGTGTGATTCGAAAACGACGAACCTAACGCCAGAATCAAATCACATTCGTTCATGAACCAACTGGCGACCGGCGTGCCCGATCGGCCAAGCACGCCTGCCGCGAGCGGGTGCGAGTCGGGAATCTGGCCTTTGGCCTTGAACGTGGTGAGTACCGGTGCGTTGAGCTGCTCGGCCAGTTGGATGACCGGGTCCATGGCATCCAGCGCGCCATAGCCCACAATGATAATGGGCCGCTTGGCCGCGCGGGTCTCTTTGATGACCTCCTGCATCACCGCAGCGTCCGGGGTAACGCGCGCGACGGCCATACGTCCGTCGGGTTTGCCCGGTGTCGCATTGTCGGCCGCCGGCAGGGTTTGCACATCGTCCGGAAAAATCAGGTGGGCCACGTCGCGCTCGACAATGGCGCTCTTGCACGCCAGATTGACAAGCTCTGCGTGTTTGGAGGTGTGCAGCACGGTCTGGCTGAAACGTGCGACCGGCGCGAACGCCGCCGCCAGGTCGATTTCCTGAAACGCGCCGGGGCCAAAGACCTGAGCGTCAACCTGTCCGGTCAATGCGATCACCGGGGCGCGATCCACTTTTGCATCCCACAAGCCGGTCATAAGATTGGTGGCGCCCGGTCCGGCAATGGTCAAACACGCAGCGGGCAAACCCGTAAGTTTCGCATAGCCCGAACAGGCAAAGGCAGCCGCGCCCTCATGGCGGATACCAAAGTAACTGAGGCGACCGGCTTTCTCTTCCAGTCGCAGTGCGTCGGCGAGCCCCAGATTCGAGTGGCCGACCATGCCAAACACGGTCGTGACGCCCCAGTTGGTGAGCGTTTGCGCCATCACATCGGTCACGGTGGTGGTGTGCGGTGGCTCGGCTTCCAGACCGACGTAGATGCCGTCGTTGCGAACGTCGATCGGAAACAGCGCCTGGCCTGTGTCGTCATGGCCGCCCGGCGACACGCCCGTCCTGGGGTCAAAGTCCCAACCGTGCCAGGGACAGCGCAACCAGCACTGACCGTTTTCGCCCTTCTCAATCGAGCCCTCGCCCAGTGGCCCGCCCTGGTGCGGACAGCGGTTATCCATCGCGGTAAATTGGCCGTCAATGTGCGTCAGGGCCATAGAATGGGTACCGGCGGTGACGGTTTTCACGCGCCCCTCTGGCAGTTCGTCCAAATCGGCAACGTGGTGCCATTCAAGTTCAATCGGTTGCTCAGCCATGAATTCGAGTCCGCTTAATGCTTATGGATGTCACACAATACTAGCGCGTTCAAAGCCGCTTAGTTTCACGGCGGCGCAGGCTGGCGTTTAGATGCGTCTGCGGCGTCGATACTGAGCGATGCAAAGGAAGTACAGGCCCGTCAGAAGCTCAAATATGCCGGCACTGCCGCCGCCACCGCCGCCGCCATTTGCGGGTACCGGTGCCGGTGGTGGCGTCACCGGTGGGGTGACGGGCGTGGGTGG
>CAYGSQ010000245.1:0-5761 GCA_964352435.1 uncultured Gammaproteobacteria bacterium
GGCGGGCGAGTTTTCGCGGATGATCAAGTGGGCTGAAAACCGGCGCGGGACTTAAGCCCAGACTGTGGCATAATGGCGCGCTAATTTTGACGGCCTCCTTTGAGGTATGCCGCTTTGGCTTTGGCCACGGCGGTTTTATTTGCGCGAGACAGACATGAATTTAATCGAAACGGCATATGCACAGGGCGCTGCGCCCGCCGCACAGGGCGGCGGTCTGGGCATGATTTGGCTGATGCTTTTGATGTTCGGCCTGATGTATTTCCTGATTTTGCGCCCGCAGGCAAAACGGGCGAAAGAGCACGCGGCCATGGTTGGCGCGCTGGGTAAGGGTGACGATGTTGTTACCACCGGCGGCATCCTTGGGCGCATCGAAAAAGTGGACGAGCAGTTCCTGACCTTGAAAGTCAGCGCCAACACCACAATCAAAGTCCAACGACATACCGTGGGCGCTGTCATGCCGAAAGGCACCTACAAAGACTAACAACGAGGACATCGGGTCCATGAATCGATACGCATCCTGGGTATACATGACGGTTATTGCCATCATGCTAATTGCCGGTTTTCTGGCATTGCCCAACCTATTTGGTGAATCGCTTGCGGTTCAGATTTCGCGTCAAAACGCAGACGACGTCCCGTTGGATATGGATACGTCGATTCGCAAGACCCTCGACGACGCCGGCGTGTCATACAAAGACGTGTACTGGGATCAGGGCAAGATGATTGCCTCGTTTCCTGATAACGAAACTCAGCTGCGCGCCAAGCGTGCGATTGATGAGTCGCTTGAGTCATTGGCGTTCAACGACTATCGGACAGCGTTGAACTTTGCGTCCAACTCGCCGGGCTGGCTGCGCAAACTCAATATGCGGCCTGTGCATTTGGGCCTCGATCTGCGCGGTGGCGTATACCTGTTGTTTGAAGTCGATATGAACTCGGCGATCAACAAAGCGCTCGATTCCTACGTCAGCGACTTCAAGACGCTGGCCCGTAACGAATCCATCCCAGGCGTGCGTGTGACCCGCTCGGGCGATGTTGTGCGTTTGACCGTACGTAACGGCGATGCTGATCGTGACGCGATGGCGCGTGTGATTCGCGATGCCAACCCGCTCTTCCAGATTGTAGAAGAAACGACGGCAGAAGGTCAGGCGGCGCTCGCAGTTACCATGAGCGAAGCGCAAATCGAGGAGCGCAAGAGTTTCGCGATCGAACAAAACACGACGACGATGCGCAGTCGTCTTAACCAGCTTGGTGTCGCTGAGCCGGTCGTGCAACGCCAGGGTGCGGATCGCATCGTGCTGCAGTTGCCGGGCGTGCAGGACCCAAGTTCTATCCTCTCAATTGTCGGCAAAGTGGCGACGCTTGAGTGGCGTGGCGAATGTGAGACCGGCAGTGCAATCGAAGCCCAACGCCTGAATCGCGCGCCAGCTGGTTGCTTGCTTTACACCGACGAACAGGGCTTGCCGGTGCTACTTAGCCGTGACGTCATCGCAACCGGCGATCAGCTTACCAACGCAACGTCATCGGCCGCGACGCAGGATGGCCCGGCGGTCAGCATTAACCTGGACGCTACGGCAGCCAAGCGCATGCTTCGCCACACGACGCAAAACGTAAACAAGCGCATGGGCGTTGTGTTTATTGAAACCAATTCAGTCGTCGATGAAGATACCGGCGAGCGTACGTCGGTCAACACCGAACGTGTTATTAGTCTGGCGACCATTCGCGGCGTATTCAGCAACCGCTTCCAGATCACCGGCCTGAATATTCAGGAAGCCCAGGATCTGGCCATCCTGCTGCGCGCCGGTGCACTCGCCGCACCGATCTACGTCGTGGAAGAACGCACGGTTGGCCCAACGCTGGGCGCCGACAATATCAACCGCGGCAAGCTGGCCATTCAGATCGGCTTCGCGCTGGTCGTGTTGTTCATGCTGGTCTACTACAAAGTCTTCGGCCTGTTCGCCAACTTCGCATTGCTCGCCAACGTCGTCATTATTGTCGGCGTGCTGTCGTTGCTGCAGGCGTCGTTGACGCTGCCGGGCATCGCAGGGATTGTGCTCACGGTGGGTATGGCGGTGGATGCCAATGTGCTCATCTTCGAGCGCATACGAGAAGAGCTGCGCAACGGCAATACGCCACAAGCGGCCATTCACGCGGGCTACGATAAGGCGTTTTCATCGATTGCCGATGCCAACGTCACCACACTGATCGCAGCCCTGGTGCTGTGGCTGTTTGGTACCGGCCCCATTCGCGGCTTTGCGATCACGCTTAGCATTGGTATTGCCAGCTCCATGTTCACGGCCATCATTGGCACGCGTGCGCTGGTCAACTGGATTTACGGCGGTCGTCGTATCCAGAAGCTCTCAATTTAACAGGCGAACAGATCATGCAATTTTTAAGCAAGACGCCCAATTTTGATTTCATGGGTCGCCGCCGTGGCGCGATTGGCCTGTCGGTTGCGCTGGTCGCAATCTCCATCATTTCGCTGTTTGTGTTCAAGTTGAACTTTGGCGTGGACTTCACCGGCGGTGTGCTGGTGCAGGTTAGCTACCCCGCAGATGTGCGGCTTGACGACGTACGTACGGCGCTGGCCGACGGCGGCTACGAGAAAGTCACCGTGCAGAACTTCGGTTCAGCACGCGACGTGCTCGTGCGCTTGCCGCCCGACACCCAGGGTACGACCGGTGGCGGCGAGACGGATGAAGCGCGCATGACCATTGGCGATCAGGTGACGTCCATTTTGCGCGCGCAAAACCCGGCCGTGGTGCAAGAGCGCGTCGAGTTTGTCGGCCCGCAGGTCGGGGAAGAGCTGCGTGAACGCGGTGCGTCCGCGATGATCATCGCGCTCATCCTGATTCTGGCCTACATCGCCGTGCGCTTTCAGTGGAAGTTTGCGGTCGGTGCCGTCGCGGCCCTGGTCCACGATGTCATTTTGGTGGTGGGTTTCTTCTCGTTGCTGCGCCTGGAATTTGATCTGTCCGTGCTGGCCGCCGTGCTCGCCGTGATCGGTTACTCGCTCAACGACACCATCGTGGTGTTTGACCGTATTCGCGAGAACTTCCACGACGTCCGCAAAACCTCGCCTGAAGGCATCATGAACCTGTCGATCAACCAGATGCTGGCACGGACCATCATCACCGGTATCACGACGCTGCTCGTGCTGCTGGCGCTGTTCTTGGTCGGCGGGGAGTCAGTCAAGCCGTTCTCCATCGCATTGATTGTCGGCATCATCGTGGGTACTTACTCATCGATTTATGTTGCCAGCGCGACGGCACTTGGCCTCAACGTCACGGTCGACGATCTGTTGCCGTCTGAGGAAGAAGTCGCGGAAATCGACGCGCTGCCTTAGCGCGCAGCTTTGCAGAGTACGAAGAGCCCGATGCTGGACTCAGTGTCGGGCTTTTTTCGTTTGTGCTGACGGTGGTGCACGGTTCACGCGCACAGGTGTTTGACCGCCAACGAAAAACGCCCAACCAAACGGTCGGGCGTTGTCGCGCATGACACGATGCGTGTGCCGATCAGTTGAAATCGTCTGGCGGTGGCGTCACAACCGGTCGCTGTGTTTGCGGATTACCGGGATAGAAGCTAATGCAAGAATAGCCTACGGCGTTGCATGTTGTAGAACCGTCCACGACAAACCCTGGCGGAACCATGAAGACCAGGCGATGGTCATGCAGACTAGCGATGGCACCCACATTGACCACCGCCGCGCGCGCGTAAGGATGCGGCCGGTTGTATTGTGTAATGGCCGCCCCACTAGCTCTGCCCGCCATAAAATCGTAGGTGCTGTCGATGGTTTCGGTTGCGTATTGTGCAACGCTCCCCCAGTAGATGCCTACACGATCCTTCTGATTCGGATCATAATTATCCGGGTCGTCATCAATGGGGCCCGAAAACGGCATTTGCGCGAACATGTATCCGGGGATCTGAGGCAAGAGGCCAAAATCGATCGTGATCGTATCGGTGAAATCGCTGGTATCGGGAAACAGCGTAAAGCTGCCATCCGTATAGATCCCTAAATCATCCCCACCAATACCGTCCCAATTGCCAACGACGGGAATGCTGTTCGCGCCCCAGGGCGTACTGGAGGGCAATACATAGGTCGTCTGCGCAACCGCACCGGGCTCGTTCCATTCAATGCGAAAAACGCCGTCGCGGTAGACCGCCAGATCGTCGTCATAGTCATTGTCAAAGTCACCCACAATTGGCTGCCAGTCAGACCCGCCAAGGAGGCTGATTGGGATAGTGCCCGTGACGCCGACGGCGTTGACGGAGAACCAAGCGGCCTCATCGGGCTTCGAACCAGGTTGGTACATGACCTCACGGAGATTGCCTGCTGTCCTCTCGGCGACCAGCACGCACCCGTATGGGCCGCACAAGCCATTGCTGGACGCGAAGGAAGGGAGCGCGGTGAGCAGCAACGCACTGGACGCGAGCCACCCTGTTTTCTGGACTAAATCTAAAGTGTTCATTGCAACGATGCCTTTTTTGTTTATTCGACAGTATCGAGCAGACCGCAGTCTGGGCGACACCTTAAGCTTGGCGAACCTAGGGTAGCGCGACAATCTTTCTACTGCCAATTTCCGTTATTTCCCCGTTATTTCTGTCAAGAAACCCCAAAAATGGGGCTTTATTTCGCTGCATTTGCGAATTACGTTAACTCGTCGCTTGTTGTGTTTCGCGATTCTTCTCAGGCTTTTGACGACTACGCAATGTCATAAGTAATTCGCACCCAGCACGCGAGTTAGCCCAAATTAACCAGGAACACCACTACAATCGCTGTCGGCACAACGTAACGCACCAGGGTGCGCCACGTCCGGAAGAGAAGGGCATCGCGCAGTGCGAGCTCATCGAGCACGGCGCGGCGGCTCAGGCCCCAACCGGCGAGTACTGCCACGAACACACCACCCGCGGGCATCATCCAGTTCGACACAACGTAGTCGAGTGACTCGAAAATGTTGCGCGTCTCGAAGGCGGGGATAAATGCCAGCGGGTAAAAGTCGGCGAGCTGGTTAAACGAAAAGACGGTGCCGAGACCGACAACAAAAAGGAGCAGCGTCACGACCACAACGATGACCGGGCGTGACCAGGGCGTGAAATCCTCGATCGCCGAGACCACGGTTTCCATGATGGTGATCGCTGATGTGAGTGCGGCGATGGCTAACAACAGGAACATCAGTGGCCCAAAGATAGCCCCGGCAGGCATTTGGCCAAACGCCACGGGCAGAGTGGCGAAGATAAGACCGGGGCCTTCGGCAGGTGACAGGCCGTGGGCGAAAACGATGGGGAAGATTGCCAGTCCGGCGATCAACGCGACCCCGCCGTCTGCGGCGGCAACCATCAAGCTTGCGCGCAGGATGGACGTTTTTTGATCCATGTAGGCGCCGATGGTCATGAGTACGCCCAGGCCAATACCAAGCGAGAAAAACGCCTGGCCGACGGCGAGCAAAACCGTTTGCGCATCAATGCGCGACAAGTCGGGTACGAACAGGAACGCCGCCCCCGCTGCGAAATCGCCGGCCACCATCGCGTAGACCAGCAAGACGGCAAGTAGAATAAACAGCACCGGTGTCAGAAAGCGCAGAACGTTTTCCAGGCCGCGGCGCACACCAGCGGCGACGGTCACGGCGGTCAGAGTCAGAAAAATGATCTGCGCAACAATCATGCGCCGCGGACTGCCCATCAATCCGTCAAGCATCGCAGACGTGTCCGCCGACGTGGCGCTACTACGGCCAAATGGCGGCACTGGGCGCCTTTATCGCGCTGAGTT
>CAYGSQ010000246.1:0-5757 GCA_964352435.1 uncultured Gammaproteobacteria bacterium
CAGCATGGGCTACTCCGGGTGGCGGGCGAGCTGCGTGTCAAACCAGGTATGAATCGCGCGATCGGCAAACGTGGGTTGCGTCAGCTTCTCAATATACCCGCAGTGGCCGCCGTAGCGGGTACGCACAAGATGTAGCGCATCGTTTTCCGCCAGGTCGTCGAAATCCCTGACCGGGATAATCGGGTCGTCCTCGGCCGCGAGCACCAGCGATGGCGCCACAAGCGTTGCCAGTCGATCATGGGTAATGCGGTAGCCATCAAAGTAGTCTGCGACTTCCATGTAGCCATACAGCTCGACCAGATGCTCAGTGAGCGCGGACATGCGCTCGATAGTGAAAAATTTCGGATCGTCGTAGCGCGCAGGAAACAAGGTTTGCTTGCGGCGCAGCGAGCGGCGCCATTTGCGCATGAAGTAGCGCTCGTACACAGGCGTCGCGGTTTCCATCGCACGCAGCGTGTGGGCGGGGTTGGCGACCGGGCAAATGGCGGCGATCGCGGCCAGGTCGATGGCGGCAGCCGGTGCCCGCGCGCCAATACGCAGGGAAAAATTGCCGCCCAGTGAATAACCGCCCAGCACGACGGGCTGGCCGTGGGCATAGCGACGCGCGATCTCCGCCACGGCGCCGACGGCTTCGTCCAGACGGCACGAGTGAAAGAGCTCGGGGTTGAGATGGTGCGAGGCGCCGTGATCCCGCAACTGCAGCCGAAACACGCGATATCCGCGCTCGTAAAGATACGCGGCGGTCGACAACATGTACTGCGACTGGGCGCTGCCTTCCCAGCCGTGGATCAGGATGGCCAGCGGGGCAGGTTGATCGTGAGCGGAATAGAAGCCGGTCAGGCGGACGCCGTCACCGCACTCAAGCAGCGCAAACTGCTCGGCGTCGACGAGCCCCCGGGCGCGCCGCTTGATCGACGCGGCCCGCAGTTTGATGCTGGCCAGCAATGACTGGGCATGGCCATTGCGCAGCAGACGCGGCGGCTCGAAGCCGTCGGTGACCGGCTTGAAACGGGTATTGACAGCGGTTTAAACGCTGACTTTTTCGGCCAGCTTGACGACGTCGGGGTCGCCATTGCCGGTCATTTGCATTTCGCCTTCGATGACGGCGCCTTCGGCAACCGAAATCATGCGGCCGATCAGGCTGCCGCGCACGCGTGCGGTCGAGGCCACTTCGATCTGGCCATCCGTACGCACGTCGCCTTCAACATTGCCGGCAATCGTGATCTGGGTCGCGCGAATGGTGCCTTTCCAGCGGCCTTCGCGGGCCAGCGTCACCGGGCCATTCAGGTCGCAATCGCTCTCGACTTCGCCGCATACAATAAAACTGCCCGTCCCGGCTATGGTGCCGGAAATACGGACGCCTTCGCCGATAATTGTGGCCGTACCGCGGTCGGTGGTTTTTCTCTCGGTCATGGACGCATCTTCCTCAATAGCGTGAACACCCGAGTCTAGCAGGTCAGTCACCATAACGTAGGTGAGCTGGCGCACATTCTGCGCGCTGGATCGGTTTTTAGCCGCCCAGTGAACATTGCCAGCGGTTGTGCCAGTCGAGTAGCGCATCCGCGGCCATTGGTCGGGCAACAAAGTAGCCCTGAGCCTGGTCGCAGCCCAGGTCGCAAATCAGGTCCCAGTCGTCCTGATTGTCGACGCCTTCCGCGACCACCTGCAGGCCCAGCGAGCGACCCAGTTCGATACTTGCGGCGACAATCAGGCGCGCGACGTCGTCGGTGGCCGCGCCGCGGATCAGTGATCGGTCCAGCTTAAGTTCGCTGAATGGCACCTGGCGCAGCCGCAGCATGGTGGAATAGCCGGTGCCGAAATCGTCAATTGACAGTTCAAATTCCTTCATCCGCAGACGCGTCATGATATCGAGCGCATCAATCGGGTTCTGCTCGATCCAGCCTTCCGTGATTTCGACGGTGATGTTGTGCGGGTCGAGGCCGAAGTGGCCGGCCGTGTGGGCCAGGTGATCCGGCAAAGTCAGATTGGCGAGCGAGGCACCTGAGACATTGAAGGACAACCGGATATCGACGCCTTCTTCGAGCCAGTTACGCGCGCTGGCGAACGAATCGTGCACGACGATATCAGTCAGCGGTCCAATCAGGTTGTTGCGCTCGGCGATGGAAATAAACTGTTCGGGCGAAATGGCGCCGCGGGTTGGGTGTTGCCAACGTGCCAGCGCCTCGACGCTGACGAACTTGAGTGATTGCACGTCGACTTTGGGCTGGAACAGCACGCTGATCTCGCCGTTAGCCATGCCGTGTCGCAGATCGCGTGTGGTCGGGACAAACGTGGGTTGCCCGCGATCCGCGCGCGGTGCGCGTTTGCCGTTGGCAAGCACTTCCAAAAGGGGGTCGATGGCCGCGGCATTTTTTTCCAGCGTCGCGCGTACGATCAGCCCGCGTGCCTCGGCCAGTCGTTTGGCGGCGTCCCGGATGCGGGCATCCGCCCGGCTGACAATCACCAGCTCCGGCGGCTTGATCATGCCGGCAAAGTGACGGATCCACTCGATGCCATCGACATCGTCCAGCAGTAACTCAAGCACAACCGTTGCCGGAAAGTGGCGCAACGCGTTTTTTAGTTCGCCGAAGTCTGTGGCCACGCGAGCGCTAAAGCCTTCCTCCGTTACCGCCGATAGCATGCGCTGCAAATGCGGGCCGTCTGCATCGACGATCAAAACGTCGAGTGGTGTGCTTTGCGCTGCCGAGGAGTATGCCATTGGTATGTTATACCGCGCGTAGCGTCTGACGCACAGGAACGGGTTCGCAAACCGGTCGTTCGATGCGGCGCAATGTTATGCTTTAGCCATGAGCGTACAAGAGCAACAATTGGGTCGACTGCGCTCGCAGCTGTCCACACTAATGGCCGAAGCTGCGCGCAATGAGACCATCGCACGCCGTGCGCAACGGCGTGAATTGTTGCTGTTGCAATCAGCTTCGCTGGAGGACCTGCTCGAGAATATGGTGGGCGGCCTGCAGGCGTCATTCGGGCTCGATGCCGTCACCCTGGCACTGGCCGATCCAGAGCACGAAGTGCATCACCTGCTGCTGTTTGGTCAGCAGCAGCGCGAGGCGCCCGTCCATGGCGTCCTGCTGGTGGACGATTTGTACGCCCTGTGCGGACACTACACCAAGCTTGCCGGGTCGGTGCTCGGCCGCTACGACAAAACTGTGCATGATGAGCTGTTCGACAGGCGCAGCAAAATTGCGAGCGTAGCGCTGGTCCCGTTAATGCAGCGGAACCGGTTAGTCGGCGTGCTCAACTTTGGCAGTGCCGACGCGCAGCGGTTTACGCGCGATCACGCCACCGATTTTCTAAACCATCTGGGCACGATCGCCGCATTTTGTCTGGAAAATGCGGTCAACCGCTCGCGCTTGACGTGGAGCGGGCTGACCGATGTGCTGACCGGCTGGCACAACCGGCGCTATCTCAATGCGCGCCTGCCCGAAGAAATTGCGCGCGCCCGGCGTTTGCAGGTGCCACTCAGTGCGTTGATCTTCGACCTCGATTTTTTCAAAAAGGTGAATGACGAGCACGGGCATCTGGCCGGCGACGCGGCGCTGCGGGATGTGGCACGTCGTGCGCAAAAACAGATTCGGCAGAGCGATGTGGCCGCGCGTTTCGGCGGCGAGGAATTTGTCGTTGTGATGCCCGATACGGAGCTGGCGGAGGCGCGCATACTTGGCGAACGTATCGTGGAAGGCGTGCGTGCCACACCGGTGCGTTTGGGCGAGAATTGTGCGGTGACGGTCACCGTGTCGGTGGGTGTTGCGCAGCTCGATGAACGTGACGGCACCGATCTAAACATGATTAGCGACAAACTACTGGCGCGCGCTGACGAAGCACTGTTTGCCGCCAAAGCCGCCGGTCGCGACCGCGTTGTCGCGCGCAGCGCCAGCGTTTAGTGGGTCGCACGACTCAATAGCGATCAGGACTTGGGCGTGACGGTGGTCGATCGTGCGCTTCATTGACGCGCAGCGTGCGTCCACCCATCTCACTACCGTTGGTTTCCTTGATTGCCGCTTTCGCGTGATCGCGGTCCATATCGACAAAACCGAAGCCACGTGGCCGACCGGTCTCGCGGTCCATGATTATTTTTACCGCAAGCACTTCGCCAAACGGCGCGAATATGTCGCGGATTTCGTCTTCAGTCGCGGTGTAGGGCAGGTTGCCTACATAAATAGAAGCCATATTTGAGGTCTCTCTGGTCGCCGGTTTTATTTCTTTGCTCGTATAGTCGAGCTGGCCGGTGTCCCTACAAGTGCATCTGGCGGACAGCCCAAATGCGCCCGCTTCCGACTGCGAGCGCGGGCATAGTAGGATGCCCATATCCCAAATGCAAATTTTTGTGACAAATCGAATGCTTTTGAAAACATGAAGTTAACGCTGTCATTTGGCATTCATAGGCAAAACCAGCCGTCGCGGGCGGCCAAATACCCCTCTCTCAAGCAGGCAGCAACGACCCGCTTTGCGATCACAGGAGCGCGCTGAATTCGGCCGTGGCTGGCCCGCTGGCACCGACTGTGAAAGAATTCAGACGACGGGAGAACTCACATGTCCGACGATTTTATTGATGCTGATGGCTACCGCGCGAATGTCGGTATTGTCATAGCGAATTCGGCTGGCCAGCTCCTGTGGGCCCGGCGCGTGGGGCAGGGCGGCTGGCAATTTCCCCAGGGCGGCATCCGCCCGCAGGAAGCCCCGCTGGCAGCGATGTACCGCGAATTACATGAGGAAGTTGGGCTGATGCCCGCAGATGTCTCGTTACTGGCCACCAGCCGTGACTGGTGCCGCTATACCTTGCCGGAGCGCTATCAGCGCAAACACAGCAAACCTTTGTGTATTGGGCAAAAACAGCGCTGGTTCATGCTGCGGCTGGAAAGCGGCGACGACAGCATTCGTTTTGACCGAAACGAAGAGCCCGAATTCGACCACTGGGAATGGGTCGATTTCTCGGTACCCACCAAGAACGTCATTTTCTTCAAACGCGACGTGTACGAGCAAGTGCTCCGTGAGTTTCGCGCGTGTCTTGAAACGACGGCCTAGTGTCCCACTAGACCGGGCGCTTCAGGATCGCCAGCAGTACGATGCCCACGAGGCCCAATACGGGCACCTCGTTAAACCAGCGATACCACTTGGAACTGTGGCGGTTCTGCCCCAGTTTGAGCGCACGCATCAGGCGCAGGCACCACAGGTGGTAGCCCACAAGGCCCGCGACCAGCGTCAGTTTGATATGCATCCAGGTGAGTTTGAGGAAGCCCGGCACCCATACGATCTGCGCGATACCAAAAAAAGCGGTCAATACCGCACCGATGGTCATGATGGCGAACAGGCGCCGCTCCATGATGACGAAGCGCTCAAGGCTCGCAGGATCGTTGGCCTCCACGTGGTAAATGAACAGCCGGGGCAGGTAGAACAGGCCGGCGAACCAGGTAACCATGAATATGACGTGAAAGGCTTTGAGCCAGAGCATTGAAACCTCCGATCAGGCGTGGCGTGGCCGGCCAAAGGCCGGGCGAATGTGCGATGGGTCGCAGTTTGCCAGATTCAACGCCATGTTTTCTTTTCATTTTGTGCCGCCTGCCAGTAATATGACCAATCCCCTGATCACTTTTTAAGCACTGTCATGGCGAATCAGAAGCTTGTCGTTCGTACGCATCAGCCGCGCCGCATTGGCGTGATCCTGGCTGTGAGCGCGATCGGGCTGCTGTTTTCATCCTTTGTTCTGTACGAGTGGGGGCGCTATCGCGGTGGCTA
>CAYGSQ010000247.1:0-5755 GCA_964352435.1 uncultured Gammaproteobacteria bacterium
GGTGACGTCACCCTGCGCGATCTGCCGCGTCCGGATGGGGCCCCGGTGACCAGTTTTGGCGCGGGTCTCATGGCGCTGCATCTGCTGGATGCGTTACCCGATATGAGCGCAATCCACGATGTGTTGTCGCACTGGCAGCTCTCAGGACGTCTGCAGTTTGTGCCAGGCCGCCCCAATTTGCTGCTGGATGTGGCACATAACCCGCAGGCAGCGCAGGTGCTGGCGCGCAGGCTGGCGCACTTGCCGGGCCGTTGTCGCGTCATTGTTGGCTTGCTGGGCGACAAGGATGCTGCTGGATTTGTGCAGGCGCTGAAGCCCCACGTGTCGCAGTGGCATGCCGTTGGCGTGGATGGCCCGCGAGGGCGCACTGCGGCGCAGCTCGCGGACTGTCTGCGCGATGAGGGCGTGACAGAGGTTTACGAGTCGGCGTCCGTCGCAGGTGCGCTGGCTCTGGAGCGCGCACGTTGCCATCCGGACGATACGCTGGTGGTCTGTGGCTCGTTCCATATTGTCGGTCCCGCGCTCGCGTGGCTTGGGCTATACTCGCGCTCGCAGCGTGTCGCCAGTTGAGGTTGGACCATGGATCGAAAGCTAAAAGAGCGCATCACCGGTGCCGCACTTTTGGTTGTACTGGGCGTCGTATTTATCCCCTGGTTGCTGGACGGCCGGGTCGATCCTGCGCACTCCGAGCAATCGCTGAGTATTCCGCCACCCGGTAGCGGATCGACGGATCGGCGCACCATCGTTTTGGATGCCAATCGCGAAACCACAGTGCCGGAGGCATCCACACCGCAACCGCGCCCGATACCGGTCAGCGACGAGCCAGTCCGTCAGGAGCCGCCGCCTGTCACCCCGAACATTGTGCCGCAGCCTGTGCGCGAGCCTGCGACCACCGTTGCGCGCGTCGCAGAAGAGCCGCCCACGCAGGCGCCACCGGTCGACAGTGCGCCTCCGCCCAGGACCGAGACGGTCCCAACGCCTGAGCCGACGCGTTCGGTGCCCAAGCCTGCCCGAACGGTCCAGCCTGACCCGACCGCCGGCTGGGCGGTTCAAGTTGGCAGCTTTGCCAGCCAGGCCAATGCCAGCAAACTTGCCGATGCGCTCGTCGCGCTTGAATACAAGGCGTTTGTGTCGCGAAAGATGCTCGATGGCCGGGTTATGTACCGCGTACGGGTCGGTCCGCGGGCGACGCGGGACGAGGCTTTGGCGCTGGCACAGCGCCTGAAAGACGACCGCCAGCCTGTGCGTGTGGTGGAGCACCCGGGCTAAGGTAAAACGGGCGGCACAGCGGCCCATCAGTTTGCTAGACTGGCGCGCGCTGGCGCCATAGAAGTTAGAAATATGACCAATATAGATTTACTGATTCTGGGTATCGTCGCGATGTCGATGCTCATTGGCTATTTTCGGGGCTTTTTCCCCGAAGTCATTGGCGTCGCCACGTGGGTGGTCGCGGCGCTCGGTGCGGTGCATTTGAGCGGTTTTGTCGAGCCGCACATCGCCGGCAAAATGGGCTCGCCCGTGGTCGAGATGTGGACGGCGCGCGCCATCATGTTCGTCTTGATCATGATCGTCGGTGGGCTCGCTGGCCAACTCGTCTCACTCGTTGTTGACAAGGCGGGTTTGAGCGGCACGGACAAGATTCTGGGTCTGGCGTTTGGTCTGATTCGCGGGGCGGTCGTCATTGGCGTGCTGGTTATATTTGCGCAGCTGATCGGTTTCCCGAAAGACCCGTGGTGGAGCGAGTCGAAACTTTTGCCGTTTGGTGAAAGTATGGCGACCGGTATCCGCACATTGTTGCCGGATCAGCTTGCGCAATTTGTCGACAGCCCGGACGACGTTGAGACGGATGGCGAAGATGATATGGATGTTGATCCCGATGCCGATCCGGAGTCTTTGTTGCCGTTGGAGCCGTTGCGCGACGCTGCGCGCGAGCTGGCCGGCGAGCCCGGTTAAACCAGAGCAAACTACTACCAAAGCGAGGCCAGAAGCGTGTGCGGATTAGTCGGGGTCGTGGCTCATAGCCCGGTCAACCTTGAAATTTATGATGCGCTGGCGGTGCAACAGCACCGCGGACAGGACGCCGCAGGCATCGTCACCAGTGACGGTAAACAACTATTTTCCCACAAGGGTAACGGCCTTGTGCGTGATGTATTCACGCAGCCCGATATGGAGCGGCTGCACGGCAACATGGGTATTGGCCATGTTCGCTACCCGACCGCCGGTTGTTCCAGTGTGTCGGAGGCCCAGCCTTTTTACGTCAATTCTCCTTACGGTATTTGCCTCGGCCATAACGGCAACCTGACCAACGCGCAGGAGCTTTCGAGCATGCTGGTGCGCGAGGATATGCGGCATCTTAATACCGGCTCCGATACCGAGGCGCTACTCAACGTGTTCGCACATGAGTTGCAGCGCTTGCATCGTCCTGTCCCTGCGCCGGAAGACATCTTCTACGCGGCCAATGCAGTACATCGGCGTTGTCGTGGCGGTTACGCTGTGGTTGCTATGTTGGTCGGTCACGGACTGGTCGCCATTCGAGATCCGCACGGTATCCGGCCGTTGGTATTGGGTACACGCGAAGGTGCGCGCGGCACGGAATACATGGTGGCGTCGGAGAGTGTCGCGCTGGATGCGCTGGGCTTCGAGTTGCTGCGTGACGTGGAGCCGGGTGAGGCCATCTACATTGAACAAAACGGCAACGTACATGCGAAACAATGTGCCGCCGAGACCACACTGACGCCATGTATTTTCGAGTACGTGTATTTCGCAAGGCCCGATTCAATTATTGACAACATTTCGGTGTACAAGGCACGCCTGCGTATGGGTGAAAAACTCGCCGAGCGTATTCTGGCGACGTGGCCCGATCACGACGTCGACGTCGTGATGCCGGTGCCCGACACGAGCCGCACGGCGGCGGTACAGGTCGCACATCGTTTAGGGGTCAAGAATCGCGAGGGGTTTATCAAGAACCGCTACGTAGGTCGGACTTTCATCATGCCCGGCCAGGTGGAACGAAGTAAGTCTGTGCGCAGAAAACTCAACGCCATCGATCTTGAATTCCGCGGCAAGAATGTTCTGCTCGTGGACGATTCAATCGTGCGCGGTACCACGTCGAAACAAATTATCGAGATGGCGCGCGATGCGGGCGCCAAGAAGGTGTATTTCGCTTCGGCGGCTCCGCCGGTGCGCTATCCCAACGTGTACGGCATCGATATGCCAACGGCCAGCGAGCTGATCGCGCACGGGCGGACCGAAGACGAAGTAGGCGAGCTGATTGGCGCCGACCGAATGATCTATCAGGATCTCGACGATCTGGTCGATGCGGTTTATCACAACCGCACAAAAATCAAGGGTTTTGACACATCGTGTTTTTCGGGCGAATACGTCACGGGCGATGTGACCGATCATTACCTTGCGCGGCTTGCCCGCGAGCGTGCAGATAGCGCGAAAACCACACCGCCCGATGGTGCGCCAGGTGGTGCTTCGGGCTTCGATGCGGTCAAGTAGCGTGTCATGAGTGATTACGTAGACCTGCACATTGATGACCCTGCCGTCCTCGAATTATTGCCGCGCTATCTCGAACGCCGGGTTGAGGATATTCAGGCCATGCGCGACGCGGTGATGCGCGAGGCGTTTGAACCTGTCGCGCATCTGGCCCACCGCATGCGTGGATCCGGCTCGGCCTACGGCTTGCCCTTCGTGACGAAGGTGGGCAAGCAGATTGAGCAGGCGGCCCAGCACCTGGATGGCCCGGCGATTATTGATGCGCTCGATCGTCTGGCTGACTATCTGGGACGCGTGCGGATCGCCTGAGGGCCGGTGCACCACAGCCGCCTTGAACATTCTCATTGTCGACGACCATGATGATTTTCGCGCATCGTTGCGCGAACATCTTGCGCGCGCCATGCCTCACTCATCGGTGGATGAAATCAGCTCGACCAGCGGCTCTACCCGCGCGTTGGTTGATCAGGCCTTGCGCAGTGACGTTGTGTTTGTGGATTACGAGCTGGGGTCCATAGACGGTATCAAGCTGGTGCGCGCACTCAAGCACGCGAAACCACAGCTGCCGGTCATCTTTTTGTCCGGCACGGGTGATGAGATGCTGGTGGCGCGTGCGTTTAAGGCCGGTGCCACGGATTACCTGTCCAAGAAGAACGTGACGACGGAGGCGGTCGAGGCGGCCGTCAAGGAATCTCTGCGCGAGCAGCACGGCGTGGCACGTGCGCTAAGTATCCGCGCGCGACGCGATCCGGTCAGCGACGTTCGCATCAAAGGGTATCGCATTGAATACCGACTGGCGCAAAGCGCGTTGTCCAGCGTCTATTTTGCGCGCGACGTGCGCGGTAATCGAGCGGTTGCCCTGAAAGTCATGCAGGGGTTTGTCGAGCATCAAAGTGGTGAGACTCTTGAACGGTTTCTGCGCGAATACGAGGCGGCATCATCACTCAATCATCGCAACATCGTGCGGATCTACGATTTCGGCTTTACCGATGATCAGGTGTACATCGCGATGGAGTATGTGCCGGGAGGTACGTTGCGCGACCGCATGGTGACCGCACCGCTGTCACAGGAACAGTGCATTGAAGTGCTGTTGCAAGCTTGCGATGCACTGGATGCGATGCATCAGATCAACGTTCTGCACCGGGATCTCAAGCCCGGCAATGTGATGTTTCACGCCGATGATGCTGTGTGCGTCATCGACTTTGGCTTGGCGAAGCACGCCCAACTGACCGCTGCGCTGACCGTGCCGGGCCGCATCTACGGGACACCGTATTATATGAGCCCGGAGCAGGGTCAGGGGCTGACCATGGACGTGCGCAGCGATCTATACAGTCTCGGTGTGATGTTCTATGAGATGCTGTGTGGGTCGAAGCCTTACGCCGCTGGTTCAGCCTTGGCCTTGGTCTACAAGCACACGCACGCGCCCGTACCGACGTTGCCGCCAAATCTGGCCCGCTGGCAGCCGCTTATTGACGCATTAATGGCCAAAAAAGGTGACGATCGACCCGCTGGGCCAGCGGCGGTCCGGAAACTGGTGAATGAATGTAAAACATTGTAATGTTGTGACTTTATGTTACACAGTGTTGGTTGTAGGCGGCATAGTAGCGCCCGGGCGGCGCGCGGGAAACGGTGTGGCGTCTTACAAGAATATGAGTACAAGGATTTGAGTTTGTGAGAATTGCCCTTCTTGAAGACGACGTTGAGCAGGCCGATTTAATTTGCGCCTGGTTGCGCAATGCCGGTCATAACGTTCGCCATTTTGAGACCAGCCGAGATTTTCTCCGTGGTGTTTTACGTGACAGCAACGAGTTGCTAATCCTTGATTGGATGCTGCCGCGTATGGACGGCCTCGAGGTGATGCAGCGCGTCCGCGAAAGCCTGCGTAACTACACACCTATATTATTTATTACCGCGCGTGACGACGAAGACGATGTGGTCAAGGCACTTGAAGCCGGCGCCGATGACTACATGGCGAAGCCGCTCAGTCAGCGTGAGTTTCTGGCGCGCATCGTTGCGTTGGGTCGGCGTGGCGGTGGCTATGCCAGCGAGCAAATTTCCGATGTCGAGCCTTACGAGGTCGATATGGAGCGCAAATCGGTGCGTTTCAACGGTGATCCGGTCGAACTGACGCACCGCGAATTCGATCTTGCGGCGTTCATGTTCAAGCACGTCGGCAGCGTTATTTCACGGGCGCATATCCTGGAGTCGATCTGGGGCATGCACGGGGCGGATCTCAATACGCGCACGGTCGACACGC
>CAYGSQ010000248.1:0-5750 GCA_964352435.1 uncultured Gammaproteobacteria bacterium
GGAATCGACTGCGCCTTCTTCATAGGTGAACCGATGGAGTTGTAATTGCGCGGACGGCGGGGAGGCTTTGAACGATGCCGCGTCGGCGGTCTGCATCCAGCAGTCCCACGGTCTGCCGCGTGCACCAAGTTCGTCATAACCGTTACCGCATTCGGCAAACCACTTGCAGCTACGCTCGAATAAACGATTGCGTTGGTAGGCGGACGGCGGATCGACGTTGGGGAAATAGACCCCGTTGCACATGGGGCCTTTGGTGGCGGCGCCCGGCATGCCCGCGGCGCGCAGTGGTCCGCCCTCGTCGGGGCCGCCCTGGAAGCCACCTTGCTGGCAGTTCTCGTGGTCCAGACCAAACGAATGACCCAGCTCATGTCCGAAACTGCCAACCTCGGCCATTGCGCCATCATCTGCGGTGGCGGGGTTGAGTGTGAGTTGCTTGCCGGCATTGGTGAGAATCCACGGCGCGAATACGCTGACCGTTTGATCTGCGTTCGCAGCACCCTCAACCGTACATTCACCCGCGACCACGTATTTGGTATTGAGATCGAACTGACCGCGCAGGCTTAGCTGCCGGACCGTGTGTACGCGAAAATCCTGTAGCGTCGTAAAAGCCGAACAGTTATTGCCACGACCCAGGGGCACAACGGCCGGGTCCAGCGTAAACGTAAACCCGTCATCGGCCCATCGAGCCTGAACAAACGCAAGTGATGCGGCGAGGATTGTCGCGCGACGCTTGTTCGTCGAATCATCGGCCTCGATGTAGACGGCGGTGACGGTATGCGCGCCGCTCGGGTCAACCGGGATGCGGCCCCATGCCTGCTGCGGCGTGTTGTTGCATCGTGTGGTCCGCGTCAGGTTGTCTTTAGCGCTCAGGCAAAGACCGTTCGTGTCCCGCAGACTATTGTCGACAGAGCGCCAGCGTTGCGCCGGCGCGGCGGAACATGATTGTAATGTTGGTGCAGCGTTGGGTCCCTCGGACTGGAGGCATAACCCGCCGAACTGGATGTTTCCATTAGCCGCGAATCGCACGCTGCCCACCGGTTCGTTGATGGAAAAAGATCGATTGGTGCAGGTGTCCGCCAGTACGACGGTGCCCCCAGCGCCGCCGTTGGCTTCAAGACAGCGGGCGGTGTCGGACACCAGGCGTTGTGGCAGGCATTGGTCGTCAGCATGACAGCCGCCGCCCGCCGGCGTGTAGTTGGTTAGCGTCCATGTGGTTGCCTCGGTTGCGTTGCCAAGCGCCCTCGGTATCCCCTGGCCATCTTGGTCAGGCAGCTACAGACCGGTATATCGATTTCTAAGTCGGTAGTGGTCGTTTGCACCGATCACCTCCCACATCATCGACAACCACCCGGGCACAAGTTCGCCATGCTCGACCGTATCGGCCCGCGTCTCGGTGTGCAGATAACTTTCCTGCCACCGATTCTTGATGCGCACATAAGGCGCATCGGCCGGTTCGATGACCCAGTCTGCGCTCCAGTCCCCCGGGCCGCGCTCGCTGACCTCGAGTGGGCCGTTTTCCACATGCAATGACATGTTTGGTGAGGCCACGCTTTCGATGCGGGTGTAGGTGTCTTGTGCGGTTGCGTTGCCCGCGCTCAGCATCCACAACGTGACCAGTGTGGCAGGTGCGCAGGCACCTAAACGCCAGCTTAAGTTGACCCGGTTTTGCATCAGGTTTCTATGCCCCAAATTGACTTGCGTTGACCGCCAACTTACTACAAATGATGCACGCACGCGGTCCGTCGAACCAACCGGCCTGTCCGGGCAAGCAATTCATCGCTCGAATCGCCCGCCTATTGCCAGACGCCTTTCAGGTGGCGAGGGCGCTCCAATGGCAAGGCGCGCTGCTGACGGTCTGACTGGCGCCAGGAACTTGCCGGTTAAGCCGGGGCGGTGCAAGCGTCCATGCGCTGTCTTTACAAGCCAATTCGAACGTTCTACCGTGAGCTGACATCCTCACAAAAAGAACAACCATATGAGCGCAGTTCGTGGCGAATTCAGTTCGCGTCTGGGGTTTGTACTTGCCGCATCGGGTTCCGCTGTCGGACTTGGGAACATTTGGGGATTTCCTACCCAGGTGGCGAGTAATGGCGGTGGTGCGTTTCTGCTTGTTTACTTGCTGCTGACCTTCTTTTTGGCCTATCCGGCACTGATGGCGGAATTGGTGATCGGTCGTTTTGCGAAAGCCAATAGCGTTGCGGCGATTCGTAAGCTGTCCAACTCTTCCGCGACGCATTCTTTTGCCAGCGTCACAGGCTACTTTGGATTAGCAACGGTCAGTTTGATCCTGGCGTTCTATGGGGTGGTCGCAGGCTGGATGATGGCTAACCTTTTAGCCGCGATTACGCGCGTGGCGGGCCAGCAAGAGCTAACGGTTTGGCTGGGCACCAATAGCATTGCACGCGACATTCTTTGTGCGGCTGTTTTCGTCTTGCTGACGATAGCGATAATTTGCGCGGGTGTTGTTAAGGGCATCGAACGTTGGTCCACCCGGCTTATGCCGTCGCTACTGATTATTCTTGTGTGCCTGGCAGGCTACGTCATGACCCTTGAGGGAGCTGACGAAGGGCTGCGTGCCTATTTGATTCCCGATTTTTCCGCAATCATGGAACCGGACCTGATTGTGTCGGCGATGGGCCAGGCGTTTTTCTCACTGTCCATTGGCGCCGGTAGTATGCTGATTTACGGGTCTTACATCAGTAAGCAATCCAACTTGCCGCGGATGGGGCTGGCGGTTGCGCTGATTGATGTCGGTATTGCTGTGCTAGCCGGGCTGCTGATCTTGCCGGCGGTTTACGTCGCGCAGGCAAATGGCGTCGCCATTTTCGATAGTGCCGGTGGGCTGGTTGGCGGGCCGGCCATGATATTTTCGATTTTGCCCAACCTGTTTGAAAGTATGGGGGTCGCGGGTAACTTTGTCGCTGTGGCCTTCTTTGCGCTATTGACCATCGCCGCCCTAACCTCATCCATCAGCATGCTCGAAGTGCCGGTCTCCTATGCTGTAGAGCACCACCGTATGCCGCGCGTGCGTGCGACCTGGCTTATTGCCTGCTGCACTTTCTCGATCAGCGTACTGATTGTCATCAATTTGGATTGGCTGCTGGACCTGGTCGTTGCAATCGTGACTCAATATATGCAACCGCTGGTTGCACTGGCCTATTTGATCTTCGTTGGTTGGATCTGGCGTCGCAATCAACTGCTGCAAGAGCTCAAGAGCGGTTGTCCGGATCTGGAAAACAGTTGGTTCTGGCGACTATGGCCGTTCTATGTGCGCTTCATTTGCCCCGTAGGCATCGTCGTGATTTTTATACACAGCATTCTTTAGCGCATGACACGATCGCGGTTTCCTGATTTTAGACGACCGCAATTTCATAGCCCGAATGCTTGCGGATATTGAGCACGCGGCCGCCGTCCAGAATTAGATATTGGCCCTTGATGCCCACCAGCGTCCCTTCGATCAGCGGCAGTTTGTCGAAGCCCACGCTCTTAACTTTGGCTGGGAATTCTGTAACCGGGTAATCGATGGTCCAAACCTTGTCGTCGTCCACAACGTGTTCGCGCAGCTCGGCGGGCAGCTGATCGGCGACGTCGTGCTTGCAGGCCAGCAAGTCCGCGTCACTGATTTCGTTTTTGAGCATGCGTTGCCAGTTGGTGCGGTCGGTGAGATGTTCTTTCATCGCAACTTCAATCACGCCTGACGTATAACGATTGGGTACGCGGGCAAAGATGATGGCTTCGGATGCACCCTGATCGATCCACCGTGTGGGTACCTGCGAATTGCGCGTGATGCCGACCTTGATGGCGGAGCTTTTGGCCAGGTAAACGATTTGCTCGGTCAGGCAGTGTTCTTGGGACCACGCCATATCCCGTGATTCGCCTTCGTGGGCGCGACACAGCTCGGGGCGAATGATGCATTCGCTGGCTTCGGGGGCGCTGCGAAAACACGGATAGCAAAAACCACCGCCGAATGATTTCTTGGTTTCGCGACCACAGGCTATGCAGTTTATCTTGCCGTCGTAGCGCAAAGAAATGGGCTGGCCAATGCGTTCGTTCATGGCAATGCGGGCGTCGCTCAGCGGTAACGTATAGCGTACGGGCTCGTCGAGCTGTGTAATCATTTTGCGCAGGTTGCCGACGACGGGTGTTGTAGCGTTGTTGCTCATCGAGTGCGGGGTTTCCTTGCTGAATTCGCCGTTCACGGCATAAGTGTAGAGGTTTCGCGCCGCGTGAACTATATCTCACTGCTGTGGTCGTGTGCCGATCAATATTGCCGGGCGGTTGTCTGGCGTTTACGCTGCCATCCAAACACGCTGATAGCAGGCATAACAATGCTTGCGGAATCTTGATCTTTTTGGGAGTCAATAATGACCATACACCGCAACGGTTGGATGATCGCCGTCACGGCATTTCTTTTCATGTCGGCGCCGGCTCACGCTGAAGGTTTTTTCCTTGGCTTCAGTGGCGGTGGTGGTGATGTCGATATCGATGAGCCGATTTTCTCCTCGGGCGATCCGTTCTCTTTTGATAACGACGTCGGCGCGGTGGTCGCCGACCTGTTTGCCGGCTACGAATTTGCCAACGACTGGTTTGTTGAGGTGAGCTTGCAGGGCTACGACAATGCCGCAATTTTCAACGACAATTTCGAGCTGAGTATTGTGGAAGCGGGCGTTGGCTACTATTTTCCCAGCGAATCGAAATTCCGGTTTTTTGTCGGTGGCGGCCTGGCGTTCTGGGATCTGGAAGCGCGTGAGTCGTTTGTCTTCAACCCAGGGCCGGAAGAGCAGGTGAGCCTGGACGGTACCGATATCTTTGTCGAGGGCGGTGGCGAGTACCGGTTTAACGATTGGTTTCGCATGGGCTTGACGCTCTCGCGCACTCAGGTCGATTTCGGCGCCGCGCAGTCGATCGAGCTGACGTTCAAGTTTTTGCCGCGGTGACGGTGACGGCTTTGGTTAGCCGTTACTGTTGCTCCAGATACCGTCTGAGTTCTTCGCGCTGAAAATCGTCGAAGCTTGAAGACTCCAGCCACTGTGTGGCGCGGGCAACGTCGCGTCCGCCCATCGAGAAAATAGCGATGCGCAGGGCCGCGCTTTTTATAGTTTCATCCTGAATCGTCTGGGCGATGTCGTACTGACGTTGGGGGTTGTCACTAAACCCGCTAACGACTCCGGCCAGGGATTCGTCACGCATGTCACCGTTAAGCGTCTGGCTCCATGCCAATGCTTCTTCGGGGTCGATTCGTGCCAGACCGCTCGCAACCGCGCGCGTTGCAAAGGCCTGAGTTTGCGCCGTGGGCATGCGGCCGATCCACTGTTTGGCCAGTTCAGGGTCATGCTCGGCGAGCGCGTGTAACGTCCACTGCAGTGGCTGCTGGCTCCACGGTTTATCCTGCAGCTTGGCGAAAGCAGCGACCGCCGCATTCGGGTCACTCTCACTCCAACGATGCGCCAGATTAACAATCGCGTTGCGGTCCACGTTTGTGTCAGGTTGGTCGCGTACCCAGGCGAACGCTTCGGCCGGATCTTTCTGTGCCAATGCCTCGACCACGATGCGCGACATTTGTTTGCGCTGTGAATTGTCCAGCGTTTCAAGATGCGCCAGCGCGGCATCGCTATCTTCTTTGATCCACTGCGAAAAAATACCGGTCTCGGCGTTGATTCTATCCTCGGCGCTCAATTTTTGCGCCCATTCCAGTGCTGCCTGACGATCCAGTTTTGCCCACTCACTGGCAATAAAACTGGCGGAAATAT
>CAYGSQ010000249.1:0-5719 GCA_964352435.1 uncultured Gammaproteobacteria bacterium
ATCCCGCCGCCATGGATATCGAACAACGGTCCCAGATGCATCTGCGACATGGCCGCGCACTCGCTATGCCAGCCGGCTCGGCCCTTGCCCCATGGACTGTCCCAGCTCGGCTCATCCGGTTTGGCGGCCTTCCAAAGGACAAAATCGAGCGGGTCGCGCTTGGCTTCGTTGACGTCTACGCGGGAGCCGGCACGCAGGTCGTCAGGATTTTTACCCGACAATGCGCCGTAGTGTTCGAATTTACCCACCGCGTAGTAGACGTCGCCGTTGTCCGAGGCATAAGCAAGGCCCTTATCGATCAGCGTGCTGATGATCTCCAGCATCACATCAATCGATTCGGTTGCGCGCGGCTCAATATCCGGCGGCAAGATACCCAGCGCCGCGCAGTCTTCATGCATCGAGTCGATAAAGCGCTCGGTGACCGCGCCCATGCTTTCGCCGTTTTTGTTCGCCCGCGCGATAATCTTGTCATCGACATCGGTAATGTTGCGCACGTAGGTGACGTCATAGCCCGACAGGCGCAGGTGACGCACGATGGTGTCAAACGCGACCAGCATTCTCGCGTGACCGATGTGACAATGGTCGTACACCGTTAGTCCGCAAACATAAATGCCCACGTGCGGAGGATTTATCGGTGTAAACGGCACTTTTTGCCGCTTGAGACTGTCGTAAAAAACCAGGGCCATATCGGGTCCGCCACATCGCATCAATCAGGGCCGCTCATCGTGATGCAGAGCACCACGCGGCACGAACGGTCGATGGTAGCCGATGGCCCGCCGCGGTCAAGGGGCGCAGCGCTTGTGCTGAGCCGTCTGGCCCTTATGATGCGGGTTAATCCGTTCATATCTTTTTTATTCTGGAGATTTTTGTGAACAAGAACTTTCTACGATTGTGCGTGCTGCCCGCTATGCTTGTGCTCAGTCTGAGCGCCAGTGCGGCCGGCGAACGCGCACCGCTCTTCCCGCAGGTTGCCTTTGAAACCTCAGTCGGCAACTTTGTGGTGCAACTGGACGGACGACGTTCGCCCCTGACGACCAAACACTTTCTCAAGTACGTCGAAAGCGGCCACTATAACGGCACGATTTTCCACCGCGTCATCAGCGGCTTCATGGCACAGACCGGCGGCTTCGACAAAGATCTGACGGAAAAACCCACCCGCGACTCGGTGCCCAATGAATCCGGCAACGGATTGAGCAATATCCGCGGTACCCTCGCGATGGCGCGCACGGGCGACCCGCACTCAGGCACCGCGCAGTTTTTCATCAATCTGGTCGACAATAAGCGCCTCGATCCGAGTCCGGGCCGCTGGGGCTACGCCGTATTCGGCGAGGTCATGAATGAAGAGGGTATGGCCGTGATCGACAAAATAGCCGCCATTGAAACCGGTCCCAAGGGCCGTTTTCGCAGTGACGTGCCAAAGACCGACGTCATCATTATTAAAGCGCAAGTCGTCAAGGCAGCACCGAACAAGTGACTATCTGGTTTGTGTCAGACGTTCACCTTGATAGCGCGCGTCCCGACATTGGCGCCGCATTTGGCAAATTTCTCGCAACGACGGTCACGGGCGCGCAGGCGCTGTACGTTTTAGGTGACCTGTTTGAAAGCTGGATCGGCGACGACGACCCCGACCCGGCCAAACATGCCGCCATCGCGCAACTGCGTGCGTTGAGCGATGCGGGCACCGCGTGCTTCTTCAGTCACGGCAACCGCGATTTTCTGGCAGGCGAAGCCTTCGCTGACGCGGCAGGTTTGACGCTACTGCCTGAGGAACACCTCATCAAGCTTGGCGATGAGCAGGTGCTGTTGATGCACGGCGACTCACTGTGCACGGACGACGAACAGTACATGGCATTTCGCCAACAGGTGCGCGATCCGGCTTGGCAAGCGGCCGTTCTGGCGATGCCAATCGAAGCGCGCCAGGCGCTGGCAGCAAAAGCACGCGCGCAAAGCGCCACCGACATGGCACAAAAACCGGAAGACATCATGGACGTGAATGACGACGCCGTGCGTGCGGCACTGTCCCGTCATGGCGTCACGCGACTCATTCACGGTCATACGCACCGGCCGGCGTGGCATCGTTTTGATGTGGATGGCCGCGAACACGTACGTCACGTACTCGGTGACTGGTACGATCAGGGCGAGGTCATGTGCTTCGCAGACGGTGTATTTAAACGTGAGACGCTAGCGGTGGCGGACCGCTGTGAAAATTGAACTGATCGTCGGGGTCGAGCACCGCTGACCGCTCCGCCAAACGGAAACGCTCGACCCGCTGGTCAAAATCCTGGGCCCAGGTCTCCCGCGCCAAGTGCAAATAGTGCTCGAAGTGGCGCGCTTCCGACGACAATAAGCCGCGATAAAATTTAGCCAGCTCGTTATCGAGCACCGGCACCAATGCCGCAAACCGTTCGCAGCTGCGCGCTTCAATAAACGCACCGCAAATCAGCGTGTCGCTCAGACGCTGTGGCTCCTGCGACGATATCAACTCGCGCAACCGGGCCGCATAGCGACTGGCAGGCACGTGGCGATACGCGATTTTCCGCTCGGCCATTAGCGCGTTAACCTGCTCAAAATGACGTAGCTCCTCGCGTGCGAGACGCGACATGCGATAAACCAACTGCGGATGCTGCGCATAGCGATGCAAGGTCGATAGCGCCGTGGATGCCGCCTTCTTTTCGCAATTCGCGTGATCAATCAGCAGAACATCAATGTGCTGCAATGCGTGCTCGATCCAACGCTTGGGCGTGGGTACCGCCAAAAACCGGCTGATCGGTGCAGGCACCTGATCTGCAAAATGCACGGCCGCCTGACTGGCCACGGCGCTCACGCCGTGACCCTGAGATGTTGCTCAATCGCTGCCAATAGATCCGCGGACGCAATCGGCTTGACGAGGTAGGTGTCATAGCCCGCCTCGATGGCACCGTCGCGATCGTCGACGCCCAACGACGCGCTCAACGCGATAATCGGACAGCGCAGTCCCGCACGCCGCATTTGTGCCGCCGCTTGCATGCCATTCATATGCGGCATATTGACATCCATCAGCACCAGATCGGGCATGATTTGCAGAGCACGCTCAACGGCATCACGACCATTGGTGGCAATGCTCACCTCATATTTCGCACGGCCCAAAATGATTTGCACCAGATCAATAATGTCCGGGTCGTCTTCGGCCACCAAAATATGCGCACCGACCGACGTGGACGGCGCCGGCTCAATCGTATTTGGCGCTGGCGCTTCCCGGGGCATGACGTTGACGATGCTGGCTGGCAGCCGTACGTAGAAGCGACTGCCCTCACCAAGCGTCGATTCAACACCAATAGTGCCACCCAACACTTCCATCAGGCGCCGGGCGATATTCAGCCCCAGACCCACGCCGCGCACCAGGTCACTGCCACGGCCACGATGAAACTCACCAAAAATGGACTCGAGTTCGTCTGCCGCGACGCCCGGTCCCGTGTCGATCACGACCACATGCAGAGCATCTTCGACCCAATCGAGCTCAAGACGCACCTCGCCGTCGTCGGTGAACTTAACGGCATTGCCCAGCAGATTGAGTAAGACCTGGCGCAGACGCACCACGTCAGTGGAAATATATTGCGGAACCGCTGCGCTAACGTAGGCGCCAAAACCGAGCAGTCTTGCAGCGGCGAGCGGCGCCATGATCGCCGCAAGATCGTCTACCAATTCGCGTACGTTGACGTCCGTATACGAGATCAACACAGCGCCGCCGTCCAATCTCGCCTGATCGAGGATGTTGTCGACCATGGACAGCAAATGGCGTGCTGCGCGCCCCACGGACTGACTGTGCGCCGCGATATCGCTGCTGGCACCCGCGTTATCGTCGATCAGTTCCGAGTAACCCAAAATCGCGGTCAGCGGTGTCCGGAACTCGTGTGACATGCCGGCGATAAAACGTGCCTTGATCTCGTTCGCCACCATCAGGTCGCGTTCGCGCCGCTCCAGTTTTTCTTTCGCCGCCGACAACTGCGCCAGCAATTCCTGCTGACGCTGGTTCATCAAACGCACTTCGTTCGCCGTTTGCTGCAAATTCTGACGCATGCTGCGTTCATCGTCGGCGGGCATAAACACGATGTACGCCACATCGTCGTCCGGCAAATTGTGCACGTGAAAAACATGGTCTGTTTCGACCGCAATAAGCGGCAGCACCACGTGGCTGCGCGTGTTCTGACCTATGAGGAACGGCGCCAGTTCACGTACATCCTGACCCGCGGCCAGCCCCTTGAAGCGGCCGTCGGCAGGCTCGCCCCACCACTGCTGAATACGCCAGTCATGATCGATGCACACGGTAAAAGGCCGTGTGCGCCTGGCCATGAGCGACATCAGATAGTCGCTGACAATCGGCGGGAGATTCATGCCACATCCATCCGCTGACTGAGTGCCCGATTACGGACCCAGAGCCGGCGTCTAATCGCATATGAACGACGTGCAGGCATGGAATATTCGCGGGTTGCGGTTACTGAATTAACGAGCAGAGCGCGGCAAACGCTTGTTCGACCTGTTCACCCGTGCGCGCGCTGGTTTCGAATAATGTGTGACCCGCGCCGCGCAGGGCTACAACGTCATCCTCACAAAGCTGCCACTCGTCGGTCAAATCTTTCTTGTTAACGAGTGTCACAAAGGGAACCTCACCATAACGCTGTTGTGCTTCACGCTGTAGCCCGAGTGCGACATCCAGCGTGTTGCGCCGCGTCCCGTCAATAACCAACAAATAGCCGCTTGCCCCACGCAAATAGCTATATTCCACTGCGGTGAACCGATCCGTGCCGGCAATATCCCAAATAACGAGCTTCAACGGCTGTCCGTCTTTGGTCGTCAGTTCCTTGGTATCTATTTTTACGCCAACGGTCGTCAGATACTTTTCTGAGAACTCATTATGTACGACACGCGCAACAGTGCTGGTCTTCCCGACCGCGAAATCGCCGATGATGCAAATTTTTCTTGTTGTCATGACATGCCAGGATCGTTGAGAAAACTAGGAAACAGGGTCGGCGACTACGACGCGGACCGCACGCATGGTCGGGTCCCCCCCTGAGCTTGGCGGCGCCGCGTTACCACTGCGCAACACCAACCAATCTCGGTTCACGCCAAGATTGACCAGCCGCAGTTTCAAATCCTGGGCACGCGCCAGGCGCAGTCGCTGATTGACCTGTGCGTCGCCCTGACCGTCCGTCAGGCCAACCAGCCTGAATGATGGCTCGACTGCCAGCGCCGACGCATTCCGTCCGTAGTCAATCATCTTGCGTGCCAATGCCACAACATTTTGCTGCTGTGTCTCAACCAAAGCCGTACCGGCGCCATAGAACACGCGATGATCATTGATCGCCAGCGTCAGACGCTGCAGTTCACGCTGCTCAATACTGCGCAATGCACGTAGGTCACTGCCGCGCAAACCGTCTATGGACGCGAGACGTTCGCCCAGAGTCGCCATCCACGCTGCTGCCGCCTCCCCTTCGAAAACGGCCACGCCATCGGCTACTTTGAGCTGTACCGTGTCGGCGGGCACGACAGCGCGCATCACGCGCGTGAACAATTCTGTGTCGCTGGATGTGAGACTCGAAACGTCGATCGATTCAACGCCCGTCAATGCAGGCGCAATGGTTACAAAGCGTTCGCGCCACGCCGCGTCTGAATCGCCGCTGGCGCTTAAGACGCCATCGCGAAACGCCAGCGCCACGCCATCGGGCGGCGCCAGTGCGACATG
>CAYGSQ010000250.1:0-5714 GCA_964352435.1 uncultured Gammaproteobacteria bacterium
ATCTCGACGTCTGGTACCTCTATGTTGCGTTTCTGACGCTGCCGATAATCAGCAATTCGGCGATTCGTGCGACCGGTGATACCAAGTGGCCGAGCGTTCTGATGATGGTGTCGGGTCTGGTCAACGTCATTCTCGATCCGATACTTATTTTTGGTTGGGGGCCGGTGCCCGCGATGGGGATGGCCGGGGCGGCGTGGGCAACGGTGGCTGCGTGGCTGTTCGCCAGTATCGGCGCCATTTATTTGTTGTGGGCGCGTGAAAAACTTCTCGTGTTCAAGATGCCGCCACTCGATGAGCTGTTTCACGTATGGCGCGACGTGTTGGTGCTGGCCGCGCCAATCTCGCTGGCCAACATGCTTGGCCCGATTGCGATCGGTGCACTGACTGCCATCGTTGCGCGCTTCGGTGAAGCAGCGGTGGCAGCGTTTGGGGTAGGGGGTCGCATCGAAGCATTTTCATTGGTGGTCGCATTTGCAATAACGGCGGCGTTGTCTCCGTATCTGGCGCAAAATCTCGGTGCGCAACAGCTGTCGCGGGCACGCACCGCCGTGGCCAACTGCCTGCGTTTCATTATTGTGTTTCAGTTTGCTGTGTATGCAGTGCAGTTCGTATTTGCACGGCCGCTGGCGAGCTTGTTTAGTAACGACCCTGCGGTCATCGAGGCGACCGTTCAGTACATGCGCATCATGCCGTTAGCCGTTGTGTGCTATGCCGTGATTATCGTTACCAACACGGCGTTCAACGCGCACCACCAGTCCGGAAAAACGCTGTGGCTGAGTTTGCTTCGCGTTGCCGTCTTTGTCATACCGTTCGGGCTCGCGGGTGCCAGGCTCTACGGGCTGACCGGCTTGTTTGTCGGCGCCATTATCGGTAACGCGCTGAGTGCGGTGGCTGTGCTTATGACCTACCGCAGAATGCTTGCCCAGCAGGCAGTTGCATCGACATGATCAATCGTACGGTAGTTGGGCTGATGTTCTGCCAACTGGTGGGTGCGTTGGGCTCGATAATTTTGGTGACACTGGGTGGCATCGTCGGGGCCGGCGTTGCGCCCAGCCCGGCCATGGCAACGCTGCCGCTGTCGGTCATGGTGCTGTGCGTGGCCTGCACGACGGTGCCCGCCGCACTGTTTATGGGGCGCGTCGGGCGCAAGCGCGGTTTCATGCTGTCGGCCGTCGTTGGCATCGCGGGTGTGTTGGTGGTGGCGCAATCTTTGCTCGCCCATAGTTTCCTGTTGCTGTGCGCCGGCATGGGTCTGTATGGCGTCCATATGGCCTTTGTTCAGCAGTATCGTTTTGCTGCCGTCGAGAGCGTGGACGTCGTTCATGCCAGTCGCGCCATTTCGATCGTTTTACTTGGTGCGATCGGTGGTGCGGTGCTTGGACCCGAATACGTTGCGCTTGGGCGTGATCTGGTGGGCGACACTCAATATGTCGGCACCATGCTGGCATTGGCCGCGACGCTTGGTCTCGTACTCGTCGTCATGTCATGTCTGCGCTTCGAACATCGTGTCGATGAGCAAATCGATGATTCCCATGCGCGTCCGCTGCGAGAAATTGCGCGCCACCGTTCTTACATTATCGCCGTGCTGTGTGCCGGCGTGGGCTACGGTGTGATGACGTTTGTGATGACGGCGACGCCGCTGAGTATGCATGTGCACGACGGATTTTCGATCGAACAAACATCGAACGTCGTGCGCAGTCATGTCATTGCCATGTATGCGCCGTCTTTGGTGTCGGGTTTGTTGATGGAGCGATTTGGTGTGATCCGCATGATGACCGTTGGTGCATTGCTATTGCTCGCGACGATCATGGTCGGTTTTGCCGGGCAGGCGCTGGTGCACTATACGGCGGCATTAATCGCACTCGGAGTCGGCTGGAATTTTCTGTACATAGGAGGCACGACATTGCTGACGCGTTCTTATCGCGCGAGCGAACGCTTCAAGGCACAAGCGCTGAACGACCTGTCGATCTTTGCTATCTCAGCCACGGCGTCGTTGCTTTCGGGAACCGTCATGGGCTGGTTCGGCTGGAGTGTCGTCATGGGCGTTGCGTTGCCGCCGCTGGTTATTGTTTTGTTTGCGCTTTTCATGCTGCGGGCGCGGCGCGACCTTGCGCATCCTGTTCTCTAATTCGCACGACGCGCAGTGCAAACGCGAATCATAATCATCTGCAATAATTACAATTGGAAACGGATGTAAAACTGCGTGCCTGAACGTGGTTTGTTGCGATGCGCGTGGTAAACTGATGGTAGATTATTTATATCCAAATCAGGAGACCTCCAGATGTCGAACGACAAATTATCTCGCCGCCGTTTTTTGAAAGTGACCGCTGCGGGTGCCATCGCTGTCCCGCTGACCGCAGGTACATTGCCTGTACGCGCTCAGGACGCCGTCGCTTTAACCGAAGATGATGCAACGGCCATGGCCCTTGGCTACAAGGCCGATGCGTCGACGGTCGACGCTGCGAAATACGCAACATACAAAGAAGGCCAGAACTGCGGTAACTGCTTGCAGTATCAAGGCAAGGAAGATGCCTCTGGCGCATGTGCGATTTTTCCCGGCAAACTCGTTGCCAAAGCGGGTTGGTGTCAGGTCTGGGTGAAAGGCGCCTAGGCGCGGAAGCGGCTGCTACTGCGGTTCGGCGCCCTGCCGGGCCGCAGTAAGTCATCATGACGTATAAACCCTCCGGCTATTTTTCCTCTCCTCTCAATACTCCAGACGCGCTCGGCAAACACTGTGCAGAGCAACCCGTCGGTACGCTAATCGCACGCAGCGCGCTGCCGCCCGGTTTTCTTATCGTCAAGAATTTGCTGTCGCCCGCTGACATCCAGAAGATGCTCGACTATGCGGCGGCCACGCAAAGCGTTCCCGCAACCGTGCACAACCCTGACGCGGTAGATAACGATCTGAGTACTCATCAGTCGGCGATACGCATTACTGATCATATAGCGACGGATGGATTGGACGCCTGGTTGAACCCGTTGTTAGCCGAAACCTTGAAAGGCGTCGTCGCAGCGCACTACCAGTGTCAATTTGACTGGTTCGAAAAACCGGCACTGCTGCGCTATCGCAGCGGCGGTCACTATGTCCCGCATGCCGATTCAGACAACTGGAATGTGACAGAACATTGCTGGGAACGTGCTGTCGACCGTGACATTAGTATCCTTTTGTATCTGGACGACAAATACGAGGGTGGTGAACTGGACTTCGCGAATTTTCGGTTTAGATTAAAGCCAAGCCCCGGGATGCTGATTTGTTTCCCCTCAGACCATCGTTACGTGCACAGCGCGCTTGAGGTCACGCAAGGTATTCGACACGTGTTGGTGTCCTGGGCTGCAAAACGCGACACGCCAAGAGTGCACGCACAACATCCAGAGGGTGCGGTGCTACTGAACAGGTAAATGCCCTTTTGAAGGCGGTGTCGCTTATACTTTTATCAAGGACACCGCATGTCGATTCAGGATTCGAGAAACGGGGATGAGCTTTCCAAACTGCAGCGCATCGCCGCGGGTGAGACTGGCGCCGTGCAAGACTGCATCGCAGACTTCGGCAAAGCCGTGTGGTCGCTTGCGTTGCGACTGTCGCCCACCCACGCCGATGCGGAAGATGCCACGCAGGAGATTTTCCTCGATTTGTGGAAGAGTGCTGCACGCTTCGATCCGACCAAAGGGTCTGAGCTGGGTTTCATCATGACCATCGCTCGCCGCCGTTTGATCGATCGCATTCGCCGCACCAACGCGCGCCCGAAAACCGAGCCGGAAAGTTTGCTGCCGGCAAGCGAAGCTTTGATGTCGGTGGCGGCCTCACCGGAGGTTAGTGCCGAAGTCTCGATGGCCGTGCGTGCGCTTGATGCCTTGTCGGTCGAACAGCGTCGCGTTATTTCAATGTCCGTGTTTCAGGGTTTGACGCATCGGGAAATCGCCGACGTCACCGGCAAACCGGTGGGCACGGTCAAGACGCTTATTCGACGCGGACTCATCCAGATCCGTCGCGACTTGACTGATCCAGCGCTGACGGTGACCCACAGCGGTGTTGTGTGACGAGCACGCCCAGTGGTGAAGAGCGCCTGCTCGATCTTCTGATAAAGCGCACGCTTGAAGGTGTCGACCTTGATGAGGCACGCGAAATTACGCTTTTGCTCGACGAGCATCCTCTGGTGCAGCCGCAAGGTTTAGAAAACACCGTCGCAGCGCTTGACGCGATTGCGCTTGGCGATCAGCCGCCGCTACCGGATTCAATACGAGCAGCGGTTATGGCGCGTCTGGCGCCAGCACAATTAAATCAAGCCGCAAAAACGACACCGCCTAACGGCTCCGCCTGGCCGTGGCTGGCGGTCGCGGCCAGTGTGCTTCTGGCCGGCGCTGGCTGGTGGCAGGCGCTTTGGAGCGCCGAGCCCACCTGGGTGAATGTACGACGTACGCAGCCGACACTGCCGCCACCGGTCGACAGTGGTCCCAGTGACCGCGAGCGCGTTTATGGCGATCCAGGAAAACTGGTCGTGCCGTTCGTTGCGACAGACCAATCCTCCGGTATGCGCGGCATTGTTTACTGGAGTGGCGCCAGTCAGCTTGGCTATATGGAGCTCGATGGTCTGGCGATCAACGAGCCGACGATTGAGCAGTATCAGCTGTGGATTTTTGATGCCACACGCTCGGACGCGCAGCCCGTGGATGGCGGAGTCTTCGATATTGCGACCAGCGGCTCCAATGTTGTGGAGGTGCAGGCGAAATTACTGGTTCGCGCTGCCAGCCTGTTCGCGATAACGGTTGAACCGCCCGGTGGGTCGGTAGTGTCGACGCGCGAACGCCTGTTGGCGCTGGCCACGCCATCATCACAGTAGTGGTTGTGCGGTAGCCTCGATCGCGCCCGGCGCATACAATGGCGGCCCCCAATTCCAAGGCACCGTCATGAGCTCGACTGACATCTCGGCACAGACTACGAACCGCGTTCTGATGATTCGTCCTTGCCGCTTTTTCGCTAATCCGGAAACCGCCAAAACCAACGCTTTTCAAAGCGACGCCGGACTACAGGTGACCGAGGCCGACGCGGTGCGTGAGTTCGACGCGTTTGCGAACAAGCTGCGGGCAGAAGGTATCGATGTCATTGTCGTGGACGATACGCCTGAGCCGCCGACACCGGATGCGGTGTTTCCCAACAACTGGCTGAGTACGCACGCAGACGGCACGGTGGTGACGTATCCCATGCAACCGGCAAGTCGTCGCCCGGAACGACGAATGGATATCATTGATTCTTTGCGTGATCAGCATGGTCTGATGGTTGCGCGTCACGTCGACCTCAGTGCGCTGGAGCAGACGTCGTCGTTTCTTGAGGGGACCGGCTCGATGGTGCTCGACCGGGTCGGTCGACGCGCCTTTGCGTGCTGGTCAGCGCGAACCCATGAGTCGGCCTTACACAATTTTTGCCACACGATGGAATACGAACCGATTGGCTTCGACGCATTCGGCGAGGACGGCACGCCGATTTATCACACCAATGTCATGATGTGCGTGGGCAGCAAATTTATTGTCGCCTGTGTCGATGCGATCGCGGCGGACGCGCGCGACCGGGTCAGTGCGAAAATGGCGGAGCGCCATGAGTTGGTGCCCATCACGCTTGCCCAAATGAACCAGTTTGCGGGCAACATGCTCGAGGTGAGCGGCAATGATGGCCATTCTCGCCTGATCATGTCACAGCGCGCGTATGCGGCGTTGTCATC
>CAYGSQ010000251.1:0-5712 GCA_964352435.1 uncultured Gammaproteobacteria bacterium
CCATATACCCGCGCGAATTCCGGTCCCAGAACCTCGTGAAGATCGCTTGCCACATCAAACAGTTCCAACACCTGTCCCTGAACCCGCGGAATATCCTCGTCGCCGTCATAGGCATCGCCCTTGAACTGCTTTTCCGGGCGCAGTTCCTGCATCAGCCCCAGATAGCCACAGGCCAGGCTGGCCGCGATGCCCAGATAGGGGTTGCAATCCATCCCCGCCAGCCGGTTTTCCACCCGTCGCGCGGTTGGCCCGGACAACGGAATGCGAATGCCCGTGGTGCGGTTGTCGCGCCCCCAGCTGAGGTTGATGGGCGCGGCGTGATCCTTCACATAGCGCCGATAGCTGTTCACATAGGGCGCAATCACCGCAATCGCGCTGGGCAGATGCGTCTGCAAGCCGCCGATAAAGTGGAAAAACGCATCCGTTTCGCCGCCCTGTGGCCCGGAAAAGATGTTCTTGCCGGTTTTCTCATCCAGCACGTTGAGTCCGCCGCCGTCCGTGCCAATCCAGATGCGGCCGACAGCGTCCTGCGCAAACGACGTAGCGCGTCGGCTTGCAAGCCCCGTTTCGTCACCCGTGCTGTGGGGGAAACGCTTAATCTCTCGCGTCTCACCATCGATACGGTTGACGCCGCCACCAAAGGTGCCGACCCAGATATTGCCCGCGCGATCCTCAAACAAGGACATGATGCCCGGAGCGGCCAGCGACGACGGGTCGTTGGAGATGTGATTGAAGCGCTCCATTTTCCTGGTTGCCAGGTCCATGCGATTGAGGCCGCTCAACATGGTGCCAAGCCACAGGTTGTTTTTGCGGTCGAGCAACAACGTCATGATGCGATCGTCGCTGAGGCTTTCGGGATCGTTTGGATCGTGGGCGATATGCTCAACTTCGGAGGTCGCGCGGTTGATGCGATTGACGCCGCCGCCAAATGTACCGACCCAGATATTTTTATTGTCATCTTCGGCGAACGAGGTGACGTTACCGTCGCTTAGAAGACCGGGTGCGTAGTGTCCGAAGCCCCAACTACGCGGGTTCCATTTGTTCGCGCCGCTTGAGCGAGTGCCGACCCACAGTACGCCAGACTTGTCCTGAAACAGCGAGATGACGAAGCTGTCGCTCAGGCTCGCGGGGTTCGAGCGGTCGTTCACGTAACGATGAAAGCGTTGTTGTGTGACGTCGAACAGATTCAGTCCGCGCGGCGTGCCTACCCACATGCGGCCATCGCGGTCTTGCAAAATGGCACGTACCCAGTCGTCGCTCAGGCTGTTTTCGTCAGCCGGGTCGTGCTGGTAGTGACGGAAGGTGTCGGTGGTGCGGTCGTACACGTTGAGGCCACCGCTCACGGTACCTACCCACAAAGTGCCGTTGCCGTCTTCATAAAGAGCGCTGATATGATTTTGGCTTAGTGCGCCTTCAACTTCGGCGTTGGCGCGGTAGGTTTTGAAGGTTTCGGTAATCGGGTCGAATCGCGACAAGCCGTTTTCGGTGCCAATCCAGACCGTGCCGCGAGCATCGCGCAGCAGCGCCGAGACGCCGTTGCCGCCGAGACTGCGTGGGTCCTTGGAATCGTGGCGGAAGTGGGTGATTTCCAGCGTCTGCGGATCGATGCGTTCAAGGCCGCTTTCTCTGGTGCCGGCCCAGATCCAGCCATCGCTGGTTGCCAGAACGCTGCGGATCAGATCGCTCGACAGTGAGCTTGGGTCATCGGGATTGTGGCGCAGGACTGTGAAATTGTCTTTTGAGGGATGCCAGCGTGCCAAACCGCCGCCTTTGGTGGCCAGCCAAATGTGGCCCTGATTATCTTCATCCATGGCCCAGATGAAATCGCTGGCCAGGGAATCTTGTGACGCGGCTTTCGCTTTGTAGTGATGGAATCGATAACCGTCATAACGGTTCAACCCGTTCTCGGTGCCGACCCACAAAAACCCGGTGCTATCTTGCAAGACGGCGTTGACGGTGCTTTGCGACAGGCCCTCACTCATGGAGATGCGCTCAAAGCGCATCGGCTTGGCCGCCACCGCATCGGCATTTGGCGCAACCGCCATAAGCGTGATTGCGACAAGTGGCAACAGCATTGACAGCCAATCCATGACCTTGGGGTGCGCGCTCATGCGCGAATTATTGCATGTGATCATGGTCCAAATTCCTGAGAAGTAGCGTTTGACTGCTTATCAAGCAGTTCAACAAAGGCATCGCCAAAGACGGCGGGGGAGCAGTAGAAGCCTTGATAAATGTGGCAGCCCCAATCGCGCAGGAGCTGGTGTTGTTCTTTCGATTCGACGCCCTCTGCAATAACCGTAAGGTTCATGCTGCGGGCCAGTCCGACGAGTGCCGATGCGATTACCGTGTCGACCCCGTTTTCAAGCGCGCCAGCCACGTACGAACGGTCGAGTTTGAGGACATCAATAGGTAGACGTTTGAGGTATTCGATTGCTGCATCACCGGTGCCGAAGTCGTCGAGCGACAGTCGGACACCGATCGATTTGATCTCGTGCAACTGGCGAATGATTCGTTGGTCGTTGCCAATGGCACCGCGCTCGGAAATTTCGAGCTCAATGTTGCCCGGGTTCAGGTCATACCGTTCAATCGCATTTTCTACACTGCGTTTGACATCACCGCGGCGTAGTTGAATCAATGACAGATTGATGGCCATGCGCAGATTGGTATGGCCAAGATCCTGCCAGCGACGCAGTTCGGCGCACGACCGGTCGATGACCATATCGCCGATTTGCACGACAATGCCGCTGCGTTCGGCGACTGGAATAAACTCGGCAGGCGAAATATAGCCGTGTGGTTCCTTGTGCCAGCGCAACAGTGCTTCCGCGCCAACGATCCGGTCATTCCACAGGTTGACCAGTGGCTGATAGGCCACTTGCAGCGTGTCTTCTGCCACCGCTTCGCGTAACCAGCGATCCAGCTCGAGGAGGCGCGCGCTCGACATACCGTTGTTTTCGGAAAAGACGTTAAAGCCACCGCCACGTTGCTTCGCGGTCATCATGGCGTGTTCGGCGTTGAGCAGGAGTTTGGGCGCGTCCGAGCCGTCACGTGGCGAAAAGGCGCCGCCGATGCTCGACGTCAGATAAATGGTTCGCCCATCAATGTGCAGCGGTTCATTCAATACGTCGGTCAGGACGTGGCGAATGGTTTGCAGATGAGTGGTACTGCCGGAATAGGGCAGGAACAAGCCAAAACGGACGCTGTCGAGTTTGGCTGCGCACGCGGCAAGTACGCCCGTGCTACCGGGCTCGTGCAGCTCAGGCCGCACGAGACATTCACGCAGGCGCGCGCCGACGGCTTCAAGTACCCGGTCGCCTGTCTCGCGGCTGTGCGCCTCGTTGATAACGTGGAAGCGTTCCAGGCCAATCAGAAACAGAGCCAGTTCGTCGGTTTGGCAAAGCGCACGTGCAAGGATGTCGCGGAACTTGCCCAGTGACGGCAGCCCGGTCAGTTTGTCCGTGTCGCCCTGTTTGGACAGCGCCCGGCGCGAGTCTTCCATGGTTTGTTCAGAGCGTCGCAGTGCGTGACGCGTTTTGTCGAGATCACGTGAGCAAGCGGCAAAACGCGCCAGTGTTGAGACGCGACGCCCGACGACATTCCAGTCGACGGGTTTGCGCATTATGTCTGTCGCACCCACGTCCAGCGCACGCTCGACATCGCTCTGCGTTTGGCATAGAACGACCATCGGAATATTCGCAGCGCGTGGATCTTCGTTAATTGTTTCATATATAGCGCGGCCATCCGCGTCAGTGAACGCTGCATCAACCAACGCAACACAAGTTGGTTCCGAGGACATCAAGCGCAGGGCGACATCGGCTGAGAGTACCGGGCGCGCGCTCAGCCCTTCGTGGTTCAGCCATTTCTGTGCCCATTTGTTGGCGGCAGGATCGGTGCCCACTAACAGCACCGTTGGCGGCGCGGAAAACGGCGCGCGCAAATAACTGTTGGCGGCCGTTGGTGCCGACGCAGTATCGGGAAACGGGACGCCTTGTGTGGGGTGCGGGTCGCTGGTTGCTGGCGCCGCTGCAAGCGTTGGCGTGTCGTGTTCGCTCATGCCACGCTCGCCAGATGGTCAATGAGGGTAGGGCCGAGTTGCTCAATGTCCAGAGGCTGGCTGAGGTGCCTTCCCTGAACGTGCATGCAACCGAGCTCACGCAATAGTTCAAATTGCTCAATGGTATCGACGCCGGTAGCGCATACCTGAACGTCCAGCGCGCTGCACATGGCGATCAGGCTGGCCGTCAGTTTGGTCGCGCCGTCATCTGCAGGCAGACGCTGCACCAGTCTGTCGCTCAGCTTAATCTGGCGAATACCGATACGCTGGATGGATCGTGGGCTTAATGTGTCCAGGCCGCAATCGTCAAGCACCACCTGGAATCCCGCGTCGTGCAAGGAGCGCGCGGTGGTTTCCGAAGCGGTCACGTCACGATGGAAGTCGGCCGCCCGAATTTCAAAGCGGATGCGTGCGGGGTCCAGGCGGTGGCGTTGTGCAAGTGCACTCGCCTGTTCAACCAGTTCAGGTGCGAACGACTGACGCGCGAAAAGGTTGAGAGAAATGTGCCACGATTGGGAGCTGTCTATCGCTGCCACGTCGCGCCATGCCCGATTCATTACCCAATCGCCCAGCGCACGACTCAGGTCGTTCATTTGGGCGATCGGCCGAATTTCACTTAATGGCACGTAGCCGCGCAGCGGATGTATCCAGCGTAACTTTGCCTCGGCACTGGTCATGCGGCCGGACACCGTGTCAAAGCATGGGTGATAGAGCAGGCTGAACTGGTCATTGTTCAATGCCCAGCGCAGTTCCTGTGCGATGTCCATCCGACTCAGGCTGCGGACCTGGGCCGTGCCCGAGAAAAAGACGACGGCGCTCGCGGAGTTTTTGCGAGCGTCATACAGAGCAACGCCAGCGTTACCGAGCAGCGTTTCTACATCCTCGGCATCGTTAGGGTAGCGGCTGATGCCCACGCAGGTATCGAGCACCACCGTACTGCCAGACAATGCATGTGGTGTCGCGATTTGCGCGATGATGTCGTTAGCCAGTGCCTCGACTTCGGCGCTTGATGCGACGCCATCGAGCAGCATGGAGAATTCGTTGCCCTGAGTTCGCGCAAGCAGCATGTGACAGGCCGGGGACACGTGGCGACACAGGCCCGTGGGCGTTGCGACTCCTTTTTGTAGCCGGTTTGCGACGGCGCTCACCAGGCTGCTGCCGGCTTCGCGACCAAACGTGCGGTTGACATAATCGAGGCCGCGTAAGTGGATCCGCATAACGCTTAGCGTGCGTCCGCCCAGCCGCGCTTCGTTCAGCTTGTGGCCCAGCTGCTTGTGAAAAGATGCCCGATTGGGCAAACCGGTCATGGTGTCTCTGAACGCCAGTTCGCGAACCTCATGATCCAGCGACGCCTTGTCCGTCATGTCGCGGCAGATCACCAGTGCGCGATCCCGCCCGTGAGCGATAATGGTGATTTCGTGTACGCGCAGGCCGCTGCGTTCGGGGACCGTTACATCGACACGATTGACGCTGCGACGTCGCACACTGTCGCGTACGCGTTCGCGGATCACGGCGGTGACGTTGTCGGGCCACAGTGCTGCAAGGTACGCACCGCAAATATCGGTGACTGAGGTGTCGCGCCACAGGCGTGACAGGTCGCCGGAGGTGTGTTCAACGATTCGTCCATCGGGTGTCGCGAGCACTACGCCCGCGTCCGCGAG
>CAYGSQ010000252.1:0-5709 GCA_964352435.1 uncultured Gammaproteobacteria bacterium
GGCCATACCAAGCAAAACGCAAAGCGCAGACAACGACGAGTTGGCGCAAGTGTGTCAGTTGCTCAGTAACGGTGAGCATCGTCGCCAATTGTTGGCGGCGCAAACTCCGGCGCAACTTTATGCGGCGCTGCGCTCGCCGCCACCCGAGTCCAATCTGAAAGAGGCGCTCGGCTAATGAGCGCATTGCGATGCATCTGATTTTCGTCAGCGGACTGTCGGGCTCCGGCAAGTCGGTGGCGCTGCAAATGCTCGAGGATCTGGGCTACTACTGCGTCGACAACATTCCCGCCGGCTTGTTGCGTGATTTGGTCGCGCATGCCGTCAACGCCGAGGATCCCGTTTTTGTGCGTACCGCCATTGGCATAGATGCGCGCAATCGTCGGGCTGACATTGCGTCGGTACCCGATCTATTTAGCAAGATTCGGGCCAAGGACATTGCGCTGGAGGTTGTTTACCTGCACGCCGAAACGGATGTGCTGCTCAATCGCTATCGCCAAACGAACCGCCGTCACCCGCTCAGCGGCAGCGGCGCCAGTCTCGAAGATGCGATCAAGGCTGAGAAAATCATCCTCGAGCCGATTGCGCGCAGCGCGGATTACATTATCGACTCGTCTGCGACCAGTGTGCACGAGCTGCGTGAATTGATTCGGGCCCGCGTCGATCGCGACCAGAAAGGTCCGTCCAGAATGGCGCTGCAAATCGAATCTTTCGGCTTTAAGAACGGGATGCCCGGCGACGCCGACTTTGTATTTGACGTACGTTGTCTGCCCAACCCTTACTGGGAAAAAACGCTGCGGCAATTGAACGGACGCGACCGGCCCGTGATTGAGTATCTGGAAAATCAGGACGAAGTACGTGCAATGTTCGATGCCATCGTCACATTTCTGACGCCGTGGCTGCCAAAATTTGCAGCCAATAATCGCAGCTACCTGACGATTGCGATTGGCTGCACCGGCGGCCAGCATCGCTCGGTTTACATGGCGGACCGACTCGCACGCCACTTTGCCTCGGCCTACAACAATATCGTGTGCCGTCACACCGGGCTGTAACTCACCTCACCGCTATCGTTAAAACGTCATATCGAAAGTAATCCCCGCTCGAGCGCGACAACCTCCCACACAATCGCTACACTTTAAGCCATCCGATTCGCACGGGCACCGCGTCGGCGTCACGACGTCCGGTGCTCCTATCGACCCAATGGCAATAGTTGCATGTCTCAAGAGACCACAGGACAAAGCCCGACCCTTGGGCACCTGCGCGATGCGCTTGATAGCGGCACGCTTGCGCCTGTGCGTCGCATGCTACAAACGCTGCATCCGGCCGAAATTGGCAATATGCTCGAGTCGCTGCCACCGACCGAGCGCAGTATTGTCTGGGACCTGGTCGACCCGGATGACGGTGGTGAAACCCTCGTTCATGTCACCGACGAAGTGCGTGCCTCGCTTATCGAGAGCATGGCCGACGAAGCGCTGGTCGCCGCTACAGACGGCATGGAGGTCGACGATCTGGCCGATCTGGTGTCTGATCTGCCAGAGGCCGTTACCCAGCGCATCCTTCTGTCCATGGATTTGCAGAATCGTCAACGACTTGAGTCGATTCTGTTGTATGACGAGGACACGGCCGGTGGTCTGATGAACATCGACACCATCACCGTGCGTCCAGCGGTGACCGTCGATGTGGTGCTGCGCTACCTGCGGCAGCACAAAAACATTCCTGATCAAACCGATACGCTGTTCGTCGTCAACCGTTACGGCATTTATTTGGGCATGCTCTACATCACGCGACTGCTGACACACCCGGAAACCAGCACGGTTGAGGAGCTGATGGAAGCCAGGGTTGAGGGCATCGATGCCAATACACCGGCAAGCGAGGTGGCAAAACGATTCGAGGATCGCGATCTGGTGTCAGCCGCCGTCATTGATGAAAACGGACGCCTGCTCGGTCGCATCACGATTGACGATGTCGTCGACGTGATCCGCGAAGAAGCCGAACACTCGCTGATGAGCATGGCCGGTCTTGATGAAGAAGCCGACATGTTTGCGCCGGTCGTCATCAGCGCGCGTCGACGTGCGGTCTGGCTGGGTTTCAATCTGGCAACGGCGTTTGTCGCCTCGTGGGTCGTCGGGTTTTTTGAAGCCACCATTGCTCAGGTCGTGGCGCTTGCCGTGCTCATGCCGGTCGTCGCCAGCATGGGCGGCGTTGCCGGCACCCAAACGCTCACATTGGTGATCCGTGGTCTGGCGCTCGGTCAGCTCGAAAAATCCAATACACGGTGGCTGACGTTCAAGGAAGTCGCCGTGGGCGCGATCAACGGCCTCGGCTGGTCCATTGTGATCGCCGGCGTAACGTGGCTGTGGTTTCGGGACTGGCGCATCAGCGCCGTTATTGCTGCGGCGATGACCATCAACATGATCACCGCCGCGCTCGCCGGTGTCGTCGTACCGTTGGTCCTGCAACGATTGCGCATCGACCCGGCGCTCGCAGGTAGCGTTGTCCTGACCACGATCACCGATGTCATCGGATTCGCGACATTTTTAGGCCTCGGCGCCCTCTTTCTGGTCTGAGTCGGCCACCTGACACTTGTCTACGACAGTGTTCGTCGTGATAAGCTCTTGCGCAGGCATCAAAACGGACACACTCATGCGCCATTCACTCGTGATTCTTTTTACAGCGCTGGCTCTCTCGGCGTGCACTATTCCCGGTCCCACCCCCGACGCATACGGCCGCTCTCAGTCCGCGCGCGCGTACGGCGTCAAATATGGCGAAGTCGCGATGGTGCGCAGTGTTCCATTGCCCGGACGCTCGACGGCCGTGGGGCGCACCGGCGGCACCATAGTTGGCGCCGTCGTCGGCAGTACGGTGGGCGATGGCGTCGGACAGATCATCGCGAGCAGCGCGGGTGCCGTGGTGGGCGCGGTGGCGGGCGAGCATGTCGAGGAAGCCGTCACGCGCAAAGATGGGCTGGAGATCACCGTACGCATGGACGATGGCGCCGTCGTCACGGTCGTCCAGGAGGCGACGGTCGAGTTTGTTGCAGGCGAGCGCGTACGCATACTGATGCGCGCCAATGACCAGCCCAGCATCCTGAAAGACGGCTCACCGGTACCCCAGCCGTAGCCGCGCGGAGCTCGCGCGCCAGCGCATGCGGCGAGCTGACTGCGAACCAGTTAATTGACAGCATCGGGGCGAGCGCCTAACGTTTGGCCACTGTCTACCCGCTTTACTGGCATCACATGACCCGCAGACGCCTATTCTCCACCTACGCTTTTGCGCTGACGATCGTCGTCGCGCAGTTGCTGTGTGGCTGCATGGCGTCGATCGGATCGCCGTCGTTTGCGGCCGTCGATACCAATTCGGTGGCCGATACCCCGATGGTTAGGCCGCCGTGCCACGGCGCGGCAGCCGAACAGTCGCTACCCGAAGACCAACCCGACACGTCGCACGATTGCACGCATTGCGCGACGAGCGCCGCAATGGTGGCCGATAGCGTCAGCGTAGCCACGCCAGACGTCCTCAAGCTTGAGCACTGGGCACCTGCGCTGGCGGCGGTCAACGATTTCGCATCGACTGCGACCACCACGGTCGACCTCAGACCGCCCGGATGGCGCATTCCGCAACCGGTCCAGACGCTGGTCTCACAGCATATTCTTCTTCTGATCTAGACCTCCCAACAGCACTTGTAGTGACAAGTGCGGCAAGCGTTTGCAGCGTCAAATCATCGACACGCTGCACACGTGCCCGACTGCACGCGGCCTTTCGCCGCACGCAGGTTGTGTTGGCGCCACCGGCGCCTCGTTGGAGGTCTGATTGTGATTCGAATCTATTCCCAGGCGCTGTCGCGCTCATCGTGGTACGTGCGCACCTGCGCCATGCTGCTCATGACTGCGTTGTGGCTGTCGCCCGCGCAAGTTTTGGCGCAAACCGTCGCGTTCAGCGAACTCGAAAACGAGCTGTGGCGCCACCCATCGTTAATGGCGCAGGAGTTCGATGCATTAGCCGAACGGGAATCGGCCCAGGCGGCCTACGGACTGCCGGACCCGGAATTATCACTGGGTATGAACAACCTCCCCATTAACGACCCGGCGTTTGATCGCTTTCTGCCAAGCAACAAGGCGGTCGGCATTCGCGTTCAGTTGCCGAGTCGCGCAGGACGCGATGCGCTCGCCAGTGAAGGATTTGCGCGCGCTGACCGAATAGACCTTGTGCGACGCGCACGGTTCTGCGCGCTGCGAGCGCAGCTGATCGTCGCACTGGTCGAGCGCGAGGCCGCACGCGAGCAGCGCGCTTTGAGCACCCGGCGGCTCGACAAGTACGGTGAGTTACTGTCAGTTTCGCGCGCACAAATTGATGCCGGCCAACCCGCGTTTTATCGGCTGGCTCAGATCGAGTCAGAGCGCGCGCAGGTGGCCCGCGAACTGGCCCAATTTGACGGCGATCTTGCGCGCATCGATGCGCAATTGATTGACCTTGTCGGCGCGACGCCCGCCAGCCAGGCGCCAACCTTGCTCGCCGCCAATGCACCGCCGCAAGCCGACCGCTACCACGCGGTACAGATCGCACGGGCGCAGGTCGATGTCACCACGCAATCGGTCGCATTGGCCAAGGCGGCATGGCGGCCACAGTGGGGGGCTCAACTTAGCTATCAACAACGTACAAGTGGCCGGACTGATCAGGGTGCGGAGTTTAGCGGCGACGATTGGCTATCGGGCCAGCTTACCGTGTCGCTGCCGGTATGGGCATCGCGTCGCCAGCAACCCAAGCTGCGGGCCGCCGAAGCAACACGCGCGTCAGCTCGATCGAGTCTGGCAGCGGCACATCGTTTCGCCACCGCGCAATACGACATCTACGCCGCCCAAATCACCGCCGCCGCATCGAGCCGCACGGCACTGACCCGCCAGATCGCGGCTATCGAACGACAGACAGACGCAATGCTCAGCGTTTACGAATCAGGCGAAGGCTCTTACGCACCGGTCATTGATGGTGAAATCGCCGTTTTAAAACTGCGCGGCGCGGTGATCGCCGAGGATGCCCACGCGCAATCCGCGCTGGCATGGCAACAGGCGTTGGAGATCACGCCATGAAAATTTCACGTATCGCACGGCCGATCGTTCTGACGCTGTTTCTGCTCGGCTGCGCCGAGCCGCCGCACTCTGCACCGGCCGCAGTTAACGCCGAAAAGCCGGCCCCACTTTATGTTTGCCCGATGCATCCGCACTACCATTCGTCGAACGCCGATGACCAGTGCCCGATCTGCGGAATGAATCTGACCGCAGCCAAAACGCGTACGGATACGAGTGATGGCATTGAAGTCGCCGCGCACATCATCCAGTCAATGGGCGTGCGCACTGCACTGGTCGAGAACGTCGAATTTGGTCGCGAACTGCGCGCCTTCGGCACGGTCGAGAGCAACGAGCGACTTGAAAGCGTCGCGGTATCCCGGCTGGAAGGCTGGGTCAAGGACCTGAGGGCACGCGCGGAAGGCGACACGGTGCAACCCGGCGCCCTGCTCTATCGTGTGTACAGCGCCGACCTGATTGGCGCACAGAAGGACTATTTGAGCGCGCGGGAAATCGGCAACGAGAAACGCATCGCCGCGGTAACGCAGCGCCTGCGCTCGCTCGGCATGCAGGATGCGGTGTTCGAACAGTTGCGCGAACGTGGTCAGGTGCAGGAACTGTTGCCGGTTTACGCTGAAGCCGGCGGCAGCGT
>CAYGSQ010000253.1:0-5694 GCA_964352435.1 uncultured Gammaproteobacteria bacterium
GTCTTATTTGTCATGCCAGACGCAACCCGTTGGCGACGGGCTTGTCGGGCACGGCCAGCACGACGCTGCCGTCGGCCTCAATAAATCCCGTGACCAGACACTGCGACATCATCGGACCAATCTGTTTGGGTGGGAAATTGACGACCCCCATTATCTGTCGCCCGACCAGCGACTGCGGTGTGTAGTGATCGGTTATTTGCGCCGACGATTTGCGCACGCCGATCTCGTCGCCGAAGTCGACGACCAGTTTGAACGCAGGGCGTCTGGCTTCTTCGAATACTTGCGCCTCGAGGATGGTGCCAACGCGTAACTGAACCTTGGTAAAGTCGTCCCAGCTAATGGTGTCCAAAATGTTTTCCTAAAGCCATTTGATGCAGCGGCGCAGTTCAGTCTCGTAGCCGTGCCTGGCATAGAGACCCTGCGCACGGGTGTTGGTGTCGAAGACGTGCAATGACATGGACCGGGCGCCGAGCTCACGAGCGCGCGTGTGGCAGGTGGCCAGCAAGGCAGAGCCAACGCCCTGTCCTTCGAACCCTTTGGCGACCGCCAGCGCTTCCAGATGTGCGCTGGGTGTGTCGCTTAATAGCTCGGGGCGCTGCGAGAACAGCGCCACGCCCGCCAGCACGCCGCTGCGGTCCACGGCGCAATACAGGTGCAGGCCGTCCGTTTTGTCGGCGAACCAGTCTTCAATCAGATGCGCGTCACCCTGCCACAGGTGCTCGGGTTGGCGGGTGGGTGGAATAGCAAAATCAGCCAGACGCGGCAGCAGCGCGAGAATGTCTTCACGCAGGGCGCGCTCGGGAATACGGATGTCGAAGTGCGATTTTTGCATCGCGCGAGTTTAACTTGTTGGCGCTACAGCGTCAGCAGGTACGGGCGGATCAGCAACCGGCGGGGGCGGGCCACAGCAGGGTTGCCGCAGATTCCGCCGCGGCGGCTGGGGCCACACATTCGCGCGCCTCGGCAAGCGACGGCAGAGCGCAGAGCATGACCGCAAACGCCAGAACGAGCATGGCCACCGCACAGCGCAAGCGGGTGGCTGCGTACAGGGGTTGGCGCCGCAAGCGCGTCACGCTGTGTTGCTTCGCCGTGTTTTCAATCAACTTGTCCACCGTAAACTCCGGTTATGTCTGGTCTGACCTCTAATGCGGCAAAACTCAGTAATTTCCCTCAACGAAGTGCAAAAAATAAAAAAAGGCGCCACGGTGGGCGCCTTTACACAAAGCCTGCGAGTGTGTCGATCCAGCAGTTAAGGGGTATTTGGTGCGGTGTGACCGGCACAGCGTCCCAGGCTGTTGATTCAGTATGTGCTTACTGACTAAAGCGACGGTTTGGCGGCAATCCCCTCACCGTCCTTGACCGCGCTGTTAGATCGAGGTCAGCCCACGTCTGAGAAGCCGCTCCAGCAACGCGGACAGCGCACGCGCCGGTATCGGCTTGAGCGCCTGGTCAGGCGTTTCGTGCATGTAGGTTGATTGGGCAATCTCCATTTGCACCGCGTGCACACCTTGATCCGGCGCCCCGTAGTGCCTGGTGATGTAGCCACCGATAAAACGACCGTCGAGCGCGACCTCATAGTGGCTGTCCGTCAGCTCCCGGGACAATTCCGCGCGCAGTGCCGCCCCGCAGCTCGTACCGCGAACGGTGCCAAGATTGAGCTGCGCCAGCGCGCCGTCAAAAAATCGCGGTACCTGTGAGCGAATCGAATGGGCGTCGAACAGCAATACCCGACCATGCGCCGCCAAAATCTCGTCCAGCGCCCCGCGCAGTGCATGGTGGTACGGCCGCCAGTAGCGCTGCACGCGCTCGCCAATCTCCTGTGCGGTCGGTGGCGCGTCGCGATACAGCGGCGCGTGATCAAAGGTATCGGTGGGGCACAGCCCGGTGGTCGACTGGCCGGGATAGAGGCTGACGTCATCCGGGTCGCGATTGAGATCGACCACATAGCGGCTCAAATGCGCCTCGAGCGTCCACGCGCCCAAGCTGCGCGCAAAGGGGTAGAGCATCGGCACGTGCCAGTCGGTATCGGGCACCGCGCGCGCGGTGTCGGTGAGGCCGCGCGCAATCTCGGACGGTATGTGCGTGCCGCTGTGCGGAAAGCTGATGAGCAGCGGCGCACTGCCGCGGGTCAGCGTGAAGGTCATGACGCCTCGATAAAGCTGCCAATCAGACGGCCGAACGCACCGTCGGCAATCAGTTTTGCGACGGCCTCGAGGTCCGGTTGAAAGTAGCGATCCTTCTCCCACCTGGCGACAACGTTGCGGACGGTTTCGTGTGCCTCTTCGATGATTTGGTTGGAGCGCAAGGGGCGCCGGAAGTCGAGGCCCTGGGCCGAGGCCAGCAACTCGACCGCCAGTACATAGCGGGTGTTTTCATTCATATCCGTCAGCCGGCGCGCGGCGAACGTGGCCATCGATACGTGATCTTCCTGGTTGGCCGAGGTAGGCAGACTGTCGACACTGGCGGGGTGCGCAAGTGATTTGTTCTCGCTCGCCAGTGCGGCGGCCGTAACCTGCGCAATCATGAAACCGGAATTGACGCCGGCATCCTCGACTAAAAAAGGCGGAAGTTGGCTCAGGCTCGAGTCGATCAGCAGTGCCATGCGTCGTTCCGACAGTGCACCGGTTTCGGCAATGGCCAGTGCCAGATTGTCGGCCGCCATCGCGACCGGCTCGGCGTGAAAGTTGCCGCCCGACAGCACGACATTGCGCTTCGGGAACACGAGCGGGTTGTCCGAGACCGCATTGGCTTCGATGACCAGGATGCGCGCCACGTGCCGCACCTGATCAAGACACGCGCCCATGACTTGCGGCTGGCAGCGCAGCGAGTAGGGGTCCTGCACGCGATCGCAGTTTTCATGTGAGCGACCGATGTCACTGTTATTGAGCAGCGCGCGGTAAATGCGCGCGGCCTCGATCTGGCCCGGGTGACCACGCAATCGGCTGATATCCACATCAAACGGTGTGCGACTGCCAAGTGCCGCTTCGACCGTCATGGCGCCGGTCAGCAGTGCGGCGTCGATGTTGCGCTCGGCTTCGAACAGGCCTTTGAGGGCGAGTGCGGTGGAAACCTGGGTGCCGTTGAGCAGCGCGAGTCCTTCCTTGGCTTCGAGTACCAGCGGGTTGAGGTCAACGTCGCTCAGCGCTTTGGCGCTGTCGGTAAGCTGCCCGTTGACGAACACCTCACCCAGTCCCAGCAGAGGCAGGCTTAGATGCGCGAGTGGTGCCAAGTCGCCCGATGCGCCCACCGAGCCCTTGGACGGGATGGCAGGATAAATCTCGCGGTTATATAAGGTGATCAGCGCATCAACCAGCCGTGGGCGGATGCCCGAATAGCCGCGCGACAGTGCGTTGATCTTAAGCAGCAGGATCATGCGCACCGTTGGCAGGTCGAGCAGCGCTCCGACACCGGTGGCGTGGGAGAGCAGCAGGTTTTTTTGCAGCTCGCTCAAACGCTCCGCTGGAATCGTGGTGGTCGCCAGTCGACCGAAACCGGTGTTGATGCCATAGGTCACCTCATCCTTGGCGAGCACCTCGTCAACGGCGCGGCGGCCGCGTTCCAGTTCGGGTGCGACGTGGTCGGCAAGTCGTATGGGTGTGTGCTCGAAAAACGCTGTGCGCAGCTGGGCGAGGTTTAACGTGCCGGGATGCAGTTCAAAGGTCATGGTGCAGTCTCTCGCATCGCCTTGCGGTAGGCCTTGGCGATGTCTTCTTCGTGTGGATGATGGCCGGCTTCGATGATGCGGCGTCCAGCAACGTACACGTCGTGAACCGCCTGTGCGCCTGCGCCAAACACGTAGGCGTCCGGCAAATGATGATCCCGTGCGAACAGCTGAGGGTGATCGGTATCCAGCGTGACGAAGTCGGCGCGCGCGCCGACCACCAGACCACCGACGGGTTGTGCGAGCGCCTGGGCGCCGCCGCGTGCGGCGGCGTGCAGCAAGGATTGTCCGGTGCTGGCCGTCGTGCCAGTAGCCAGGACATTGCGCTCGCGTGCGCGCAGTCGCTGCACGTATTCCAGCAGGCGCAGTTCGCCCGCCGCGTCGGTGGCGATGTTGCTGTCGGATCCGATCGCAATGCGCCCGCCGCATTCTTTATATAGGCGCGCCTGGAACAGTCCGTCGCCCAGGTTGGCCTCGGTCGTTGGGCACAGGCCGACAACGGCGCCACAGGCCGCCAGCGCACGCGTTTCGGTGTCGTCCATGTGCGTCGCGTGCACCAGGCACCAACGCGCGTTGACGTCAAAATTCTCAAGCAGGTAGTGCACCGGGCGACGTTTTAGCACGCGTTTGGCGTCGTCCACTTCTTTGGTTTGTTCCGCGATGTGGATGTGGATGGGCGCCGTGTCCGGCAGAGGCGAACCGGTCAGCACGTCGTGCAACATTGGCGCGCTGACGGCGCGCAGCGAATGCGGCGCGAGCCCCACGCGTTGCAAGGGTTTGTCGCGCGTTGCGCTGGCGAGTGACTCGACGATGCGCAGATAGCTTTGTACATCGTTGATAAAACGCCGTTGACCACGGGCCGCTGCCGCTTGCGCAAAATCACCGTAACGATAAAGGACCGGCAAAATAGTGACGCCAATGCCTGTCTGGTCAGCCGCGTCGAGAATGCGTTGCGACATCAACGCGTTCTCGCTGTAGGGCGCGCCGTCGACGTCGTGATGAATGTACTGAAACTCACCGACGCAGGTGTAGCCTCCCTTTAGCAGATCAACATAGAGCTGCGCGGTAATGGCGTGCAGCTGTTCGGGCGTGATCCGGCCCGCCAGGCGATACATGGCTTCGCGCCAGCTCCAGAAATTGTCCTCGTTGCCCGAGGCTTGTTCGGTGCGGCCCGCCAGTGCGTATTGGTGGGCGTGGCTGTGCGCGTTGGGCATGCCCGGCAGCGCAATATCGTGTACCTGATCATCCGGTTGCGGCTCGGCACCCTGGGTCAGCGTTTTGATCAGGCCGCGGTCGTCGACCTCGAGGCGGACGTCGTACGCCAGCGCGTCGCCAACGAGCGCGCGCCGAAAAAAGTGGGAAGGGTGCACATCGCTTATCACAAACAGTTGATCCTTTGGCCGGGTTTGCTAAGATGAAGATACTTGTATAGACCTGTGCATGCAACTACTGCCGATATGACCAAGCCGTTCGACATTTTATGGACCAACGCAACGCTCGCCACCATGAGCGGGGCCGCTGGCTATGGCCTGATCGAAAACGGCGCGGTCGCCGTTCGCGGCAAGAAAATCGCATGGGTCGGCCCGGTGTCGCAACTGGATCACGACGCCGCGGCAAACGCGCGCGACACCGTGGATTGCGGCGGCGCGCTGGTCACGCCCGGGCTCATCGATTGCCACACCCATCTGGTCTACGGCGGCAGTCGTGCCAATGAATTTGAACAGCGTCTAAATGGCGCGAGCTATGAAATCATTGCACGCCAGGGCGGTGGTATCCGCGCGACCGTCGAGGCCACGCGCAAAGCCACCAGGAACCAGCTCTACGACGCCGCGGCCGTGCGTCTTGACGCGCTGCTGCGCGAAGGCGTTACCACGGTCGAAATCAAATCCGGTTACGGTCTGCGCACCAAAGACGAATGCAAAATGCTGCGCGTGGCCAAGCGCCTGGAAGATCGCGGCGTCGCGGTCAGCCCGACCTTTTTGGGTGCGCACGCACTACCACCGGAGTTTGCTGGCAACGCGGATGGTTATATC
>CAYGSQ010000254.1:0-5692 GCA_964352435.1 uncultured Gammaproteobacteria bacterium
TCAAAGACGACAAGCAAACCGTCGGCAAGCTGCTCAAAGCCAACTCTGCAAGCGTTGTGGCGTACTGCCGCTACGGTGTGGGTGAAGGCATTGAGAAGAAAGAAGAGGACTTTGCAGAAGAAGTGCGTAAGCAGGTCGAAGACTCGAAAAAAGGCTGACGCACTGACTGTGGCGCCTGGCGCCACAGGATTGCCACAATCGTGCGTCAGGCTGTCATGCTGATGCACGGTACAATTGCGCGACGACCCGGCCGCCGGGTCGTCGATCACGAAACCTTGACACAACAGGCAAACACCTTGAAGCGGATACTACTGAAACTCTCTGGTGAGGCGCTGCTTGGCAACGTGGACTACGGTATTGACCCTCAGGTCATCAACCGGATCGCAGGCGAAATAAGCGATGTGGTCAACGAAGGCATCGAAGTGGGCATCGTTATCGGCGGCGGTAATATTTTCCGCGGCGAGGGCCTGGCCCGCAGCGGCATCGATCGGGTCACCGGCGACCATATGGGCATGCTGGCCACCGTCATGAACGCGCTGGCTCTGCAAGACGCCCTGGAACGCATCGACGTTTACGCGCGCGTTATGTCGGCGTTGCGCATCAATGAGGTGTGTGAGGACTATATTCGTCGTCGCGCTGTGCGCCACCTGGAAAAGGGGCGCGTCACGATCTTCGCAGCCGGCACCGGCAGCCCGTTCTTCACGACCGATACGGCCGCGGCACTGCGCGCGATCGAAGTCGGTGCCGATGTACTCCTCAAAGCGACCAAGGTAAATGGTGTCTATTCGGCCGATCCGGTGTCCAATCCGGATGCCACTCACTATGCGTCGCTCTCATTTGATAAGGTTCTGGCCGACAAATTGGGCGTCATGGACGCCACAGCTATTGTGATGTGCCGCGACAACAACGTGCCACTGCGTGTATTCGACCTCAACAGTCCGGGTGCCCTGATGCGTATCGTTCGCGGTGAAGATGTTGGCACGCTGGTCAGTAACGACTAGTTGTTAGCGCGCGCGCAGGCACGAGGAAAACAAGATGATTGACGATATCAAGAAAGATGCCGCGCAGCGGATGGGCAAGAGTGTTGAAAGCCTCAAGCTCGAGCTCAAAAAACTGCGCACCGGCCGTGCGCATGTCAGCCTGCTGGATCACATTTCGGTCGAGTACTATGGCTCGCCCGTGCCACTCAGTCAGGTAGCCAACGTGACGGCTGAAGATGCCCGCACATTGAGCATCGCACCGTGGGAAAAAGACATGGTGTCGGTCATCGAAAAAGCCATCATGAATTCTGATCTGGGTCTTAACCCGAATACGGCAGGTGTCGTGATTCGCGTGCCGTTACCGCCGCTAACCGAAGAGCGCCGCAAGGATATGATCCGCGTCGTTCGTAGCGAGGCGGAAGGCGGGCGTGTTGCCATTCGCAACATACGGCGCGACGCGATCAATCACTTCAAAGAACTGGTCAAAGAAAAAGAGATCGGCGAAGACGACGAACGTCGCGCGCAGGACGACGTGCAAAAACTGACCGATACTTATGTCGCGAAAATCGACGAGGCGTTGGCAGAAAAAGAAACAGAACTCATGGAATTTTGAGTGCCTTGCGCATCCGCTGAGCACTGAACAAGCATGAGCACCGTTATTCCTGACCCACACCGAGAGCCGCCACCGTGCGGTGTGCAACATATTGCTGTGGTGATGGACGGCAACGGACGCTGGGCGCAGTCGCGCGGCTTACCACGACGCGCTGGCCACCGCGCCGGCGTGACCGCGGCCCGGCGCATCGTTGAGGCCTGCGGCAATATGGGTGTGCCCGCATTAACCTTGTTCGCCTTTAGCAGTGAAAACTGGCGACGTCCGCCGCGCGAAGTGCAGTTGCTGATGGGCCTGTTCGTCGAGTCGCTGCAACGTGAAGTAGCGGACCTGCACAAGAACGACGTCCAGATTTCTTTCGTCGGTGATACTCGCTCGTTGTCTAACCGACTGCAAAAACAAATTGACAGCTCAGAGACTCTGACGCGTAACAACACCGGTCTCAAGCTGCGCATCGCGGTGTCGTATGGCGGGCGCTGGGATATTACGCAGGCGGCTCGCAAGCTCGCGCAAGAAGTGGCGGACGGTACTCTTGATGCGGATGCGATCGATGAGACGAGTATGGCCAATGCCATGAGCCTGTCGGATCTGCCGGATCCCGATTTATTTATCCGCACCGGCGGCGAGAAGCGCATCAGTAACTTCTTGCTGTGGAATATCGCTTACAGCGAATTTTATTTTAGCGATTTGTTGTGGCCGGATTTTGATGCACAGACCCTGCGCGATGCGCTGGACTGGTTCGAGTCGCGTCAGCGCCGTTTCGGGCGCACCGCGCAACAGATTTTGTGATCAAACAGCGGATTGCCACCGCGGCCGTTCTGGTCGTGCTTCTGATCAGTGCGATCGTCTATTTGCCGGCAGACGTTCTGGTGCTGCTGCTGGGCGTGCTGTTTCTCGGCGGCTTCTGGGAATGGGCGGGTTTTGCCGGTCACGCATTTGGTCCTCGTCGCGCACCGTTCGTCCTGGCCGGCCTTGCAGCCCTTGTGGCCACGTATTTTTACATTTTTGTTCAAGGCGGCTCGCCCCGCGTGTTTTTGATGGCCGCGGCGCTGTGGTGGGTTATCGCGTTGATCTGGATAATTCGCTACCCGACCCCTGTGCCGGCGCTGGCCGTGCGGGTCGTCGCGTTCGTCGTACTGGTACCGGCCTGGCTTGGTTTGTCGCTATTGCTGACCCGGCCATCGCTGGGCGGCCTGTGGCTGCTCACCGCATTTTTGCTGGTGTTTGCTGCTGATACCGGTGCGTACTTTTCCGGCCGTACCTTTGGGCGTCACAAGCTGGCACCTGCGGTCAGTCCGGGCAAGACCTGGGAGGGTGTGGTCGGCGGCGTTGTGCTGTCCGCGGCGGTTGCGGCCTTGATTGCCCCCTATTTGAACATTGAGCGCCTGTCGTTCGTCGCGATTACCGTGCCGATCGCGCTGATGTCGGTGGTCGGGGATCTGATCGTCAGCCTGTTCAAGCGCAATGCGGGCCTGAAGGACAGTGGCCGCTTGTTTCCCGGTCATGGCGGTATCCTTGATAGGATAGACAGCGTCTGTGCCGCGGCGCCGTTACTCGCATTGGGCCTGCTGGTTGCCGATCTGGGTTAGACCGTTGCAGGAACCATTGCGACGCGTCGCGGTCGTTGAGAGTCAGGCCAGCAAGAATTGTTTTAGTCAGGAAGCACCGATTTCATGTCACTTGTGATCACAATCATTGCGGCGATTGTCGCGATCGGCATTTTGGTGACCGTACACGAGTACGGCCACTACATTGTCGCGCGTAAGGTCGGCATCAAGGTGCTGCGCTTTTCGGTGGGCTTCGGCAAGCCACTGTGGAGCAAAGTTGCTGGCCCGGATAAAACGGAATATGTAATTGCCAGCTTGCCGCTTGGCGGCTACGTCAAAATGCTGGATGAACGCGAAGGTCCCATCGATCCGCAGGATGCGGGACGCGCCTTCACGCACAAGAGCGTGTGGGCACGAATGGCAGTATTGGTCGCCGGACCCGCTGCCAATTTCCTGTTTGCCATTGCGACGTTCTGGATTATCTTCACTGTTGGTGTGCCTGACGTTCGTTCCGTCATTGGCAACGTGACGGAAAACAGTGACGCGCAGCGTGCAGGTCTTGAGGCTGGCGACGAGATTACGCGCATTAACGGTCGTGCTGTGGGGAGTTGGGGCGATGCCCGGGTTGCGTTGCTGCAAGCGGTTATCGACGAGCCGCTCATTAACCTCACCGTGCGCCGTGACGGACGCGGTTCGCGTGATCTTGAGTTGGCCGTGACAACGGGCAGTAACCAGTTAACGGAACCCGGCCGGCTGATGAGCGGTCTTGGTTTTGCACCGTGGCGTCCGCCGATTCCGTCTGTCGTGGGTTAGATCTCCGTAGGCGGACCCGCGGCCGCGGCCGGCCTGCAGCCGGGTGATCAAATTTTGGCCATCGACAACGTGTCGCTGGCCGGGTGGGACGATCTGGTGCGTGAGCTGGTAGCGCGCCCGGGCGAGACCGTCGCGTTCGAAATTCAGCGCGATATTCGTCCGCGCACCGTTGAGGTGACGTTGGGCAGCAAAGAAAATAACGGTGACCGCAAGGGGTTTCTGGGCGTGACCGTGGATCAACCACAGGACGTGCAGGCGTTATGGGGTGAAATGCTGGTCACCCGTCCTGCGGGGCCATTGCCCGCGCTGGGCCGAGCGGTTGACGAAACCGTTGACAGCAGTGTGCTGATGCTCAAAATGTTTTACCAGATGCTGGTCGGCAATGTGTCGGTCAAAAATATCAGCGGCCCGATCAGTATCGCGCAATACGCAGGTCTGACGGCGCAGGATGGCCCGGTCTACTATCTGCGTTTTCTGGCGCTGCTGAGTTTGAGTCTGGGTGTGCTTAATTTGCTGCCCATCCCCATGCTCGACGGCGGGCAAATTGTTTACCAGATGGCGGAAGCGATAAAAGGCTCGCCAGTGTCGATGCGAACCGAAATTGTGGGGCAACAGATTGGCATGGTCATGTTGTTGCTTCTAATGGGGTTCGCGGTGTTTCAGGATATAGGACGGTTTGCCGGTTCATGAATAAGACTATTGGGTCACGACTAAAGCTGAGCAGCGTTGCATTCGCGCTGCTGTTGACGATGCTGCCCACGTCGGCAATCGCGCAGGCACCCGCAGAGCAACCGGGCTTCGTGGTGCGGGACATTCGCATCGAGGGTCTCGGACGCATCACCGATGGCGCGGTGTTCAACTATTTGCCGATCAATATTGGCGACCGCATGACATTGCCCAAGCTGCAGGAAACGCTGCGCGCGGTCTACACCAGTGGTTTCTTTTCCGATGCGCAGCTGCGACGCGACGGTGACGTACTGGTCATCGTTGTGCGCGAACGACCGGCCATCGCGTCATTTGAAATTGACGGCAACAAAGACATCAAAACCGAAGACTTGAAAGAGAATCTGCGTGGCGTGGGCCTGGCACCTGGTCTGTCGTTTGACCAGTCGGTACTCGATGAAGTGAAGCAGTATTTAACGTCGGAGTATTTCAACCGCGGTAAGTATGCAGCCACGGTCGAAACCGAGGTGACCGAACTCGAAGACAATCGCGTCGACGTACAAATCAACATCAAGGAGGGCGGCCGCGCCCAGATCAAACAGATCAACCTGGTAGGCAATTCGATTTTCCCCGATGACGAACTGCGCGATGAGATGACGTTGCGCACACCCAATATGCTGTCCTTTTTCCGCAAAGACGATCGCTACTCGCGGGAAGCCCTTGACGGCGATCTCGAATCGTTGCGTTCGTACTATATGGATCGCGGCTACGCCAATTACGATATTTCCTCAACTCAGGTGGCCATCTCACCGGACAAGAAAGACGTCTACGTTACGATCAATATGGAAGAGGGCGACACGTTCACCGTGTCGGACGTAACGCTGTCCGGCGACCTTGTGATCACTGAAGCCGAGCTCAATGCACTGGTTCTGGTCAAGCCCGGTCAGACTTTCTCGCGCAAATTGATGACGCAAACCAATGAACTGATCAGCTTCCGTCTCGGCGGTGAAGGGTTCGCACAGGCTGAAGTTCAGCCCATTCCGGATATCAACATCGAAGAGCGCACCGTTGCACTCGAT
>CAYGSQ010000255.1:0-5690 GCA_964352435.1 uncultured Gammaproteobacteria bacterium
CGTTATTGGTTGGTGCCAGATCAACCAGGAACGACGTGCTGAGCAGCGCCTCTTTGAGACGTTGCGCATCGGTTCCGCTGATCATGAGGCCAGGGATCGTAATCTCCTTACCCGAAATGCCGATGCCGCCCATGATAAACGGCTGGTCCGACTCACTGTTGTTGTACGCAAGCAGCGCAAGGCCGCCAGCCTGCTGCACATTGGCGTATTTGGCTTCATAGCTGCAGCCGCCGCGCGCGACCAGGACGATTTTGCCGGCGACCGCCGAGCTGTTGCTGAGATCGCGGCAGGCGCGATCGTCGAATTTGCCGTCAATCAACAAATCATCATCGTCCACGGCCGGCGAGCGCGCGATCACCAGCGGCGCGGTAACCGGCGCGTCCACGATGCGGACCTCACCGGCGCCTTGTTGCGCCGGATAGAGGCCGGCGAGATCGGCGTCTTTCGAGATCACCCGCAGCGCAATTTGTGGGCGGCCACCGGCGATGGTTGCGCCAACGGTAAGCACTTCGGGGCTCACGCCCGGTGAGCCGGTGACGTACGCATTGTCGCCATTATTGCCCGCCGACGCGACGACGATGACGCCATTTTGGACCGCCACGGTGCTGGCGAGCGCTGACGGGTCATTTTGATCACCGTAGCGGGCGCCCAGGCTCATATTGATCACGTCGACCCGGTCATCGATGGCGCCATCGCCGTTGGGGTCGAGCGCGTAATCGATGGCATCGGCCGTCAGATCGGTGGAGCCGCTCTCGTCGCTAAAAACCTTGAGCGCCAGAATTTTCGCGCCCTTGGCGACCCCGGGGCCGATGCGACCGGGTACCCCAAGCCCTGCCGCGGTACCCGCAACATGCGAGCCGTGACCGTTGCCATCCAGTGGGTCGGGGTCGGGCTGCGGCAGGTCGTCGACGCGTGAATTGTAGGTCGGCCCGGCGAAATCCCAACCGCCGATTACCTTGGCGGTGGGGAACGTGCCGGCTTCGATCAGGTTTTTGTCATTGGCCGCGTACGTGGCGGGATCGCCATCGCCGCCAAAGTTCGCATGCAGGTAGTCGAGTCCGGAGTCGATGACGGCAATGGTCATAGCGCTCGCATCGCCGAGGCTTTCCCAGATCTGGGGCGCGCCGATCCATTCAACACTGGCGGCGTTATCGATGTCGTGGTGCGCGATGCGCGACACGGCGCGTACGCCTTTGGTCAGGCGCAGTCGCTGCGCGGCTTGCGCGGACGCGCGGACCTTAATGCCGTTGACCGCGATCGTCAGGCGGCCCAGCTCGCGTTCGACAAGTGGCGCGATGCGTCGGCTCATCTCATCCTGCTGGACGCGCACGCGGGCCGTGTGTGCCTGTTGCGCGGCGCGGTCCGGTAGTGGTGCATTGCGTGCCAGCTGGCGCGCGCGCAGCTCGGCGACCGCCGGCATTTCCAGCTGCACAAAATAGCGGTCCGTGGGGGCGTCAGCGCGCGTGGCAACGCTGTACACAAGGGCGCACACAAGCGTGGTGGCGCGTGCGATTAGCAGCAGGTTCTTCATTCGATGTCCTCTGGGTTTAGCGCTCCCTGACGCGCATGATAACAATGGCGCCGGGGTTTGGCGCAGCGCGGTCCAGGAGGCTACCATGCGCTCATCACCCCGCAGGATCCGTCACTGTGACTGTAGCCGCCGCGCCCCGCGCACCCGTATGCCCTGCCGATTGTGTTGACGCGCTGATTGCGCGAGTCGGCAAGCATCTGGTCGTGGGCACGCCCCTGGGTCTCGGAAAGGCCAATTTTCTGCTCAATGAGTTGTTTCGACGCGCATGTGCGGACGGATCCATCGAATTGACAATCTTTACGGCTCTCACGCTCGAGGTGCCGAAGGCGGGCCGCGATCTGGAGGGGCGTTTTCTTGGGCCGCTTAACGAGCGCCTGTTTGCCGGCTACCCGGATCTCGCGTACGCGGCGGCCCGGCGTGCGGGCACGATGCCGGCCAACGTCCGCGTGCACGAGTTTTTTCTGACGCCGGGCAAATACCTGAACGATGCGCAGACCCAGCGCGACTACATCTCGAGCAACTACACCCACGTGGCGCGTGATATGCACAGCCGCGGTGTGAACGTCGTGGTACAGATGATCAGTCCCGGTCGCGGCGACCATGCCGGCCAATTCAGTTTGTCGTGCAATCCCGACGTCACGCTGGACCTGGTGCCGATGCTGCGGGCCGCCGATCGGCCAACGATGGTCATCGGTGAAATTAACGACCAGCTGCCGTTTATGTTTGGCGATGCGCAGGTTGATGCCGGCTATTTTGACTTGTTGTGCGCGGTGCCGAACGGCGGCTACACACTGTTCGGTACGCCCAAGACACCGGTGTCGACCGCCGACCATGCGATCGGTCTGCACGTCAGCACACTGGTGCCTGACGGCGGTACGTTGCAGGTTGGTATCGGCTCCATGGGCGATGCGGTCGTCAACGCGCTGGTGCTGCGGCATACCAATAATCGCATATATCGAGAGGTGTTGGCCCGGCGTCCAGAGAGTGCATTGGTCAGCGAAATCGGCGGCACGGGCAGTTTCGATGTTGGGCTTTACGGTGCCACCGAGATGCTCGTCGACGGTTTCGTGACGTTGTATGAGCAAGGCATTTTGTCGCGCGAGGTTTTTGACGACGCGCCGCTGCAAGAAGTGGTCAATGGGCTGGACGGCAGCGCGTTACCCTCACTTGCGATGATTGACGCGCTGGTTGAGGCGGGCCAGATTGCGGCGCGCCCGGAACCGTCGGATGTGTCGTACCTCAAGCATTGGGGCGTACTTGATCACGGCATCACGGTCGCTGACGACGACTGGGTTTTGCCATCAGGCGCCCGGGTTGCGGCTGATGTTCGTGACAGCACGACCAGGCAAGCGCTTGAACGCGAGGGGCTGGGCGCAGGCCTGACCCACGGCGTGGTCGCACACGGCGGTTTTTTTCTTGGGCCGGCCGAATTCTATCAACGGTTACGGGACATGCCGGATAAGCGACGTGCGCGTTTACCGATGACCAGCGTCGGCCGTATCAATCAGCTTTATGGTGGCGAACGACTTGACCGTGCGCAGCGTCTGCACGCGCGCTTCATCAATTCGAGTCTGATGGTGACGCTCAATGGCGCGGTGGTGTCGGATGGCCTTGCAGACGGGCGCGTCGTGTCGGGGGTCGGTGGTCAGTACAACTTCGTCGCCATGGCGCATGCGCTACCCGGCGGCCGTTCCATCATCAAAGTTCGGGCGACGCGCAAATCCAAAGGTCGCACAACGTCCAATATTGTCTTCAACTATGCGCACGCAACCATCCCGCGGCATCTGCGCGACATTGTCGTGACCGAATACGGCATCGCGGATCTGCGTGGTAAAAGTGACGGGGAATGTGCGGCGGCGCTGATCGCGATCGCGGACGCACGGTTTCAGCCGGCGCTCGCAGATCAGGCGATGGCGGCTGGAAAGTTGCCCGCTGACTTCACGTTGCCAAGCGCTCACGCCAACAACACGCCCCAGGCGCTCACGCAGTGGTTGGCCAGCGCACCTGACAACACGTTTGAGCGATTTCCTTTTGGGACAGATTTGACGGGCGACGAGCTCGAGTTGGCGGGCGCGCTGCAGGCGCTCAAGGCGGCTACGCGCACATCGCTTGGCAAGCTGTCCACCGTCGCGAGCGCGCTTGCGAGCGGGGCCGCGTCCGCTGCTGAGCAGCGTCTGCTTGAACGTCTGGATTTGGCGGCGCCGGCGACGTGGCGCGATCGACTCAATGCGCGACTGGTACTCGGCGCGTTGCGCGCTCGTAAATCAACGAGCCAAACCTAATTGACCGCGTTGCTGTCGAAGATCGTGCTGCGATCGACGAAGGCTTTAAATTCGAGATAGTTGCCGTTCGGGTCCTGGAAAAACATCGTTGCCTGCTCGCGTGGCTTGCCGGCAAACCGTCGGTGCGGTTCGATGATGAAAGTGGTGTCGTTCGCTTTGAGTCGTGCGGCCAGCTGATCCCATTCATCCAGTGACAGGATGGCGCCAAAGTGCCGCGCCGGAACCTGGTCACCGTCAACCGGATTGGTTGGCACGGCGTCGACCTGATCGACCAGATGCGCCGTGATCTGGTGCCCATAAAAATCGATATCGACCCAACGTTCGTCCTGTGCACCGAGGCGGCAGCCCAGTACGTCGCGATAGAACTGTCGCGTGGTCTGCAGGTCGGTGACCGGAAACGCGAGATGAAACAGCGCGTCGCTCACGCAGCGCCACCGGCCCAGTCTTGAGGTTTGAGGAAGTGCTCGTACAGACGCGCTTCATCAGTGCCGGGCTCGGGCGTGTAACCATATTCCCAATGGACCACGGGCGGCAGCGACATCAGGATGGACTCGGTGCGGCCGTTGGACTGCAGCCCAAACAATGTGCCGCGATCGAAGACCAGATTAAATTCCACATAGCGTCCACGACGATAAAGCTGGAAATCGCGATGGCGCTGCTCGTAGGGCGTGTCTTTACGGCGCGCCAAAATGGGCACAAAGCCATCAATAAAGGCGTTGCCGACGGCCTGCTGAAATCCGAAGCAGGTGTCAAAATTCGGCGCGTCCAGATCGTCGAAGAAAATGCCGCCAATGCCGCGTGGCTCGTCGCGGTGCTTCAGATAGAAATACTCGTCGCATTCTTTTTTATAGCGTGGGTAGGCATCGTCGCCGAGAATCGCGCAGGCGTCGCGGGCGGTACGATGAAAGTGCTGTGCGTCTTCATCAAAACCATAATACGGCGTCATATCGAAGCCGCCACCAAACCACCAGACCGGTTTGCCGTCTTTGTCGCCAGCGACCGGTTCGGAATAGAACAGCCTTACATTGGCGTGGGCCGTTGGGGCAAACGGGTTGCGCGGGTGAATGACCACCGACACGCCCATGGCCTCATAGCCGCGACCGGCGAGTTCAGGGCGACGGTCGCTGGCGCTCGGCGGCAGCTTGTGGCCGCGAATATGCGAGAACGCCACGCCGCCTTTTTCAATAACACTGCCGCCGCTGATGACGCGGCTGTCCCCGCCGCCGCCTTCGGGGCGCTTCCAGGTGTCAGATACGAATTGGGCGTCGGGCTCCTGGGACTGAATGCCATCGACGATACGTTGTTGTAGTCCGACGAGAAAATCGTGGACCTGTGTTGCTCTGCTATCCATGGCCCGATTATACCAGCGCTGGCGGCAATTTTGGGCGTTGGCTAGCCCGCCACGGATACTCGATTGCGCCCGCTGTTTTTGGCCTCGTAGAGTGCGAGATCGGCACGGCGATACCAGTCTTTTTCAGACTCGTCGTCGCCCAGCTCGGCGACACCAAGAGAAGCGGTGACGTGACATTCAAGAGTCATTTCGCTGGTTTCGATGAGCTGGCGCAACTCTTCCGCCAGTGTCGCCGCGACGTCGAGGCGGTCGCCTTCGGTCAGGATGACAAATTCTTCGCCGCCGACGCGATACAGCTTATCGGTCACCCGAATGCGTTTGTCGATCAGCTGCGTGACGCGGATCAGGATCTGGTCGCCCACATCGTGGCCGTGCTCGTCGTTAATTTTTTTGAAATGGTCCAGATCGAGCATGAGCATGGAAGCCGTAACGCGCGCTCGCCGATGCGCGGCAATGATGTCGGCCAGCCGCTCTTCCATTGCGCGCCGGTTGCCGGCGCCGGTCAGCGGATCGCGTGTCGCCAGAT
>CAYGSQ010000256.1:0-5684 GCA_964352435.1 uncultured Gammaproteobacteria bacterium
GCCCTGCAGCTGGCTCAGTGTCGCAATCATGCCTTCCAGTTTTTCAATAGCAACGGAGCGCTCGGTTTCGACCTGTTTGTCGCGCTGGCGTTGGTCGTAGTCAACGCGGCCCGACGCCAGCCCGTCAAGCAGGCAATCGAAATGATCGAGGATGTGGCGAATATGTGCGCCGACGCCGCTGCTGAAAACCGGCAGTAATGTCGCCGTGTATTGCGCATCGTCAATCTGGTGCAGCAGTTCGAGACCCTGCTGGAGATAGTCGATGTTGTCGCGGGCACCCGGGTGCGCGGCGGGATTGGTTTGCGTCGATGTTGTCATAAGTCAGGGCAGTGAAGCCGGTAAAGAGCGAATACGTTCATGCAGTGTCAGCGCTAGTTCTTTTCGATTGTCATTAGCCACCGATTCGCGACCAAAGTGTAACAGAGCGTCGATACGAGGAATGCGAAAAAGGCCCCAGGCGTGAGGCAGAAATTCCGCATCCCCCCACCAGCACACCGCATCGCGTGCAGCGGGCGCGCCTTTGGACGTCGCATAGGCCAGTCGCGCGTAGCGCACGGGATAGCGCCCGCCGGCCGCCGGGCCGAGCAGGGACGGGCGCATGGGCAACACGTCATCGCCGCCGGAGCTTGTGCCTTCGGCAAAAACAATCACGCCGCGACCGGCACCCAGTGCGTCGTCTATGAGCCCATTGACACGTGCCACATCGCGCGGTCGCGTGCGGTCAACAAAGATGGTGCCGAGCAGGCGCACCAGCGGACCGATGAGCGGCCAATGCGCTACTTCTTTTTTGGAGACGAACGTGGCGTTAACGGTGGCGGCAAAGACGACGATGTCGAGGTAGCCCAGGTGATTGGAAATCAACATGCACGGCGGCTCGGGCGCATCGCCCTGAACGTGTAGTCGGACATTGAGGAGTCGCAAGGCGCCGCGCGCCCAAAGCGCGAACAGGCGTTGTCGCCACGGCCACCAAGGTTGCGGGCGACCGCCGCTGATCACCCGCGCAAGCGCGATCAGCCCACCGAGTAACAGTGTCCAGAGCGTAAACGTCGCGGCACGTGCCGCAGCCAGGAGCGTCAGCACAGCGGTCAGTCAACGAACAATCGGCGTACGCGCGACGAAATAGTATGCATGTCGAAGACGGCCAGAAAATCGATGGTCTTGAACTGCGTGTCGATCACCGGCGGTCCGGCGATGCGTGCGCCGTAGTCCATGTACGTGCGCATCAAGCGTGGCAGGCGCACGCGTTCCAGACTTGGCCCCGGATCAAAGTCTTCATCGAAACAGGCGAGCTGTGCTCGTGGTTGAACGTGCAACGTCTTATGCAGCAGCTGTCGCTCACGCAGAAGCTGCATCACGTGCCAGCCGTCCGCCGGGTCCTGACTTGTCAGGCTGCAACAACCAAAAAAATAGCGTTGCTGGTTGTGGAGCATGTAGGACGCCAACCCGCGCCACAGCAAAAACAGCACGCGACTATTGCGGTGAGTGCGCGCCACACAGGCGCGGCCAAGTTCGACGGCCTGGGTCAGGAAGTCATCACCAAGCGACGACAATACGAATTCGTCATCCGAGTAAAAGCCGGCGCCGGCGGTGGCCATGTCGTGTGTCTGCATTCGATAGGTGCCGACGACCTCGTCGGTCGACTGCTCGACGACAATCAAATGATGACAGTGCCGATCATATTGATCGCGATCACGCAGCGTGCTCCACGATTCACTAAGACCTTCTTGCAGCTCAAGGTTGAAGACTTCGAAGCGCAGCTTGGCTACACGATCCAACTCGTCTTCGTTGCGGGCAAAACGCAAGGCATAGCCTCCCGCAACGTTGTCGACGCCTGGAATGCGGTTGGGGAAGCGCGGATATACGAGGCTTGTCGTGTTGGTTGTCGCGTTCATAATCGGGATTGTAACGTCAAAGGTGGTCGTTTCGCAGCGGCGAAAAAGCGTCCACGCTGGCATACAGGACCAGGTCGCTGCCGAGACGGTGCAGGTGGCCCGTCACTTCGAGCGGTTTTGCGACCAAGTCCAGAATGTGTTCGTTTAGCGCGCCGCCTTTTTCATCGGCAAGGAGCACATGTTCGGTGCTGCCATCGTCGCGCCGCACAACAAACAACGCCGGGACGCCGCCGCTGAGGCAGCGAATAGCACATGCTTTGTGTACCTTGTAATCGCCCGGTTTCATAACCCCCAGATAACACTTGCTGTCAATGATCTCCCCGCGCAGCGTAATCTGGCCGAGCGCTTCGGTGGCCGGCAATTCGCCATGCGCGGCGTTGAATGAGACCGAGTCGGGTTGTACTTCGATCATCACCTGATCGTCGCGAAAAATTAGCGTGCCCGAGAGCGTGGCGGTTTGCGCATGGTGATCGGAAAACAATGCGTCGACGCCAAACTTGCCGGGCGCCGAAAGCAGATAGCGCGAATAAGGCATGGTGCCACTCGCGCCGGGTCGCGCTACCAGCAACGTGGGGTAGGGAAATTCGCTGACGACCCCGGTGAAATCACGCGTCTGACCAAATTCAAAACTGGCCACGGCAAACGGTTTTTGCGCCAGTGTGATCAGCAGTGCCAGTAGCACACCTATGGCGAACACCCCCGCAACGCGCAGGCCGATAAAACGCGCCGTACCTTGCGGCGCACGCGCCTGATAGCCGACGTAGAGTGGTCGTTCGTTACGCATGATCCGGGTGCTCAAAAGTAAGTGGCTCGACGCGCGTGCCCGGTGCATTGGGTCGCGTACGCACCTCGATGCGCTGCTTGTTCAAACGCAGCTCAAACGTCGGCACGCGCTCGTCGAAGGGTGCGGGGGAGGCGCCGGTTGCGGGGTCGTATTGGTAGCCGTGCCACGGGCAGGTAATCAGGCCGTCAATGACGCAGCCTTCGCCCAGCGGACCGTTTTGGTGCTGGCATACGGCGGACACGGCCGAGAGTTTGCCTGCATAAGAAAAGATGGCAACCCGCTCGCCAGCGACGTGCACAATGCGTGCGCGTCCCTCTGGGATACCGTACGGCGTACCTGCGTTGACCCAGTCGGTACCGTCGTTGCTATCTGCCAATGTGCGGTCAAGCGCGACTTCCTTGAGTCCGGCGAATACGTGCAAGCCCAATACCCAGATGACCCCCAGTGCGACGACGACCGCCAGCGACGCGTCGGTCTCGCTTTGCAGAGCGCCCAGGGCAACGTGGGTGATAAGAAGTACGTATGCGACGTAAACACTCATGTGCAGTGCTTTCCATACCGGAGCGGTCAGGTTGGCAAGCCAGAAATCGTGACTGGTTGCGGCCATCAAAAAAAGAATGACCAACGCCGCGAAGCCGAAAGGCTGAAACGCAAACCCGCTGATCGATTGCGTGTCGGTGTTGCCCGCGAGCACACTGACCAGCGGATTGAGGTCACCCAGAGCGTGAAACTGAATGATTGAGATGATTGCATGCGTGGCGGCAAGCAAGAACATGGTTACGCCAAGGTGACGTCGGTTGTACAGCAGTGGCAAGAAGCGCGCGTCGAGTCGGCACAAGGGGCCAATCGACAAAATGATATGCAGCAGCAAAAATGCGGCCACCGCGAATCCGCGGATGAGCAGGGTCTCGACCGTTACCTGTGGCCGCGCAAACAAATGGAATGTCACCCACGCCGCAAAAAAGACGAGTAGTCCGATCAGTAAAGTCAGATCATAGACTTTTTTCTGCCGGTTCCAGCCAACCGCCTTATAGCTATGGGTCACGTTAGATCACGCCAGCGCGGGCATGGCGTTAGTGGGCCGCGTACGCACAAGCGTCGCGACACAGCAGGCCCATGAAATGACGGCCAGAACAAACAAGGTCGGGTCGCCACCTTCACTGCCGGGGAATTGGACGGCCACGCCAAGCGGCGTGAACAGGTGAAAGAACAGTGCGCCACTGAGGACGCCCGTGCCCAGCAGTGCGCCGAAGAATCGGGTCTTTGGCAGGATCAGGAGGACGGCTGCCACGAGCTCAACAGCGCCAATCAGATAACCGCCATACCGACTGAATGGTTGCGCAATGGCATTGAGGCCAACGCTGGCAAACCAGTTGCCTACCGTAGAAAATATGTGTTGGGTTTCAGCCGCGCCGGAAAATTTGGCGGGCAAAAACATCAGAAACACAGCGGCGGGAATTAGCGCCAGTATCCAGGGTGTGTAACGTTTCATGATCTATGACTCCTCGAGCAATGTTTTGAGCGCAACGGCGCTGATAACTTTTTGGTGAGCCAGACTGTAGAACACGATATAGCCCGTTGCGCCAAAGGGCAGGGGCAGGGTGCTGTCGCGTGCCGGGCGCAGTGGTCCGAGCAATTGAGCAGCGCTATCGAGTCGTGCGGTCGCGGCCTGGGTTTGCCAGTAAACCAGCACGTCCGGTCCCACGCTTTCGCGGTTATTGACGGCGCCGGTTGTGACATACCAGACGTTCTCACCAGTATGTTGAAAAAGCCCCAGGTTTAGCGTTGCAGCGCCGACCTCAATGGCTTGGTCTCCTACAAAGACCGCGCCGGGTGGCGGAATATTTCCGTCGGATGCAGATACGGCATCGCGTACGTCTGGTGCGCGCGCGGCCAGGGCGACGACGAGTACCAGTGGGGCGATCAGTGCGGCGACCAGCACCATGGATCGATGACGATGACGCAGCTGCAAAATCATGTCGCAGGCCCGGCCGCGTCGCGATGGGCATTGCATTCGGCCGGGGGCGACGTCTGGCCACCTAGCCAACGGCGCAACAATAACGGCCACAGCGCCATGCAGCCTGGGAAAATGGCCAAACGGAAGCCGAGCGAGCCGTCACGTGCGGCAGGATCAATAGTCTGGACGCCGCGCACGACTAACAGGAGCGCGACCACCAATCCGATCAGCAGGTAGAGACCAAGTCCGGCGACCATCCATGATGCGATCGTTTGCGCCATTTCTAAGGTGCTCCTACGCCGGCGAAACGTACGCCGGAAAGTTCGGACATGTCACGTTTCCACGCGACCAGGTCATCAGTATCAAACTGATTGAGATGGTGATGGCCACAGGCACGCGCCATTACTTGCATCAACTCGACGCTTGCATCGAAGAAGCGGGCAAGCCGGTGGGCCGATGTGTCGATGACCAGGCGCCGACGCAGGTGGTCCTTTTGCGTTGCGATGCCCACGGGGCAGTTGTTGGTATGGCACGCGCGCATGCCGAGACAGCCAATCGCCTGAAGTGCGCTGTTGGAGACGGCGACGGCGTCCGCGCCGAGTGCGAGCGCTTTGAGAAAATCATCGGGTGTGCGCAGCCCGCCGGTGATCACGAGCGTGACATCGGAACAACCGCGTGCATCTAAATGGTGTCGGGCACGCGCCAGCGCCGGGATGGTCGGTACCGAAATATTGTCGCGGAAAATAAGCGGCGCCGCGCCGGTGCCGCCGCCGCGGCCGTCAAGAATAATGTAGTCAACGCCGATGTCCAACGCGGCATCGATGTCCTGTTCGATGCGTTGCGCCGAGAGTTTGGCGCCAATTGGAATGCCGCCGGTATGCTTGCGTACGGCCTGCGCAAACTGGCGATAGTCATCAACCGTGATGAGGTCGGGGAAGGTTGCAGGCGAGACCGCGGCTGTGCCTGGCTCGAGTCCGCGCACCTCCGCAATTTTGCCTTTGACCTTTTCGCCGGGCAGGTGGCCGCCGGTGCCCGTTTTGGCGCCCTGACC
>CAYGSQ010000257.1:0-5656 GCA_964352435.1 uncultured Gammaproteobacteria bacterium
GGCCTTAGGTGAGCTGCGGCGACCCCGGCCGGGGTCGCCGCACATCCTCGAAGCTTGATCAGGAAGTCAGAAAGCTCTGGCAGGTTGCCTTTGCCTCATCGTCGTCGGGCAGCGCTGCGCACACTTCACTGACACGGGCGCGAATCTGCGTCATCGCCTCGGTCGTATCGGCGTTCTCACTCCACTCCGACAGACGACGCTCCAGGCGTTCCAACTGGCGTTTTGGCCGTTGATAAAACGCATTGGTCTGGGCCAGTTCGTCAAACACCTGCACCACCGTATCGCGGATCAACGTCGTTTGCTCCGGCACCATCTCGATCAATCCGGCAACGTAATAATTGCCCCACTGGAAGCGCGTGGCGGGTCCCTCGCACACCTCCCAGGCGCGTTTCAACCAACCCAATGCGTCGTTCACATTGCCCTGCTGCTGCTCGACGTCGGCCAGCGCCGTCATGAAGTAATACGGTTGCCTGGAAATGCCAATCTCACGGATCAATAGTTTTCTGGATTCGTCGAGAAAGCCCGCGTCCACCAGCACATTGTTGGCCGTGTTCATCACCGACTGACGCGTGTAGACATTGTCGATTGCGGCATCCGCTGCGGCAATGGAGGTGAGAATGTCTTCACGCAGCGCCGCAGACGGTGCGCGCTGTGGATCGTCAATACGCTCAAACGCCAACCGCCCGGTACGCGTGTAAAGGCGCTCCGTCATGAAGACCTCGTCATCGGCTGCGATATCGTCATAGGCCGCAAGAAAGGCCTGCGTAAGCGTCGCACGTGCGTCGCTGTCTTTGCTCGTTAGCTGGGCCACTATGGGCGCACCATCAAACAACACTCCATAAAGGTTCGCACGGACCGCCGCTTTGTCCGCCAACAGCGCCGTCATTGTTGCAATGGCCTGTGGACGTTGCTCCGATGAAATGTCGAATGGAATTTCGTCCGACTGCACGGCAGCCGCGGTGCCCACGTAGGTCATCCATGCCACCGCGCGGGCGCGGGATGCCTGTGCCGGACAACGTTCATAGATGGTGCGATAGACGGCCACCTCATCTCGATCAACCAACGCACGCTGATCTTGCCCCCACGAATGAAATGCGAGTTGCCCACATTCGTTCGCGCTCAGCGCCCGAGGATTGCTCATCAAATCTTCGAGTAGCGTGACCACGGCCGTCTCGCTGTTGAGGGATACATCGAGCGCGTTAGCGTAGGCACTGACGTCGCTGCTGCCAGGAATGCGCGTGATTTCCTCGCCGTCCGGGCGAAACAGGATCATGGTGGGATAGCCGAGCACAGAAAAACGCTCACCTACCGCCTGCGCGTTGGCGGTGTCACCATCCAGATACACGGGAATAAAAAGTCGTGATCGCTCGATGAACGAACGCGACTTGAATACGGTGGACTTAACCAAATGGCATGGCGGGCACCACTCGGCCCCCCAATACAAAAACACGGGCTTGCCGCTGCGGGTGGCTTCAAGGAAGGCCTCGTCGACGCTACCCTCAAACCACGCGATACGCTGTGATGGGGATGCTGCTTTTGCAGGCGCGACCGCGGTCGTAATGGGGGCGGCTTCTTCCGTCGCAGGCAGCGTCGCGTCTGACTCGGTGCAGCCAATGAGACCTGACAGGACCCATGCTGAGAGCGCTGCCGCGCCCGCGAAAATTTTGGATGAATTCACGTTAGCGTCCCGGATGCGATCAAGTCGCGATGGCTGAAGTTTATCAGCTCAGGTGACTTGAGCGCAGGAGGCCGTTGAAAGCAGCCGTATCGGGCACGCCTGGCGTCTAGCGATGCGGGACTTTGCGCAACTTGCTCGTGTCGTAGCCGACCGACTCGACATAGCTCACCATGCTTTGGTACGCCTCATCGGAAATCGTGGGCGTGCGCGCCATGATCCACACGTAATCACGTTTGGAGCGACCAATGATCGTCTTGGTGTAATCATCATCCAGCCAGGTGATCAAATACTCCGCCTTGATCGGCCAGATGAAGCGCATACCCCAGATCGCGTTGGATGGGTGATCCCGAACAAAACCAACGGGCGTGTACTCTTTTTGCGGGCCGTCAAACTCGCCCTTGTTGAAACGAAACGTTGTCTCAATACGGCCTGGCTCCGACATCTCGTAGGTTTCCACCGCGTTAAACGCTTCTTTTTCGATCGACGTCGGGATGTTCGCGATGACATACCAGTCGCCCATGAAGCGCGGCAGGTCAACGTTATCGACGATGGGTAAAGATGGTGGTGCGGACGTGCAGGCGCCAAGGCCAAACAACGCCAAAAGAAAGCCGGGAATTCGCAAAGTCATGACGCTTGGTCTCCATTCACAACATCAGATGCGGACGATACGCGAATGACGCCACAGATTGATGGGTGGGCGGTAACAGTCTGTAACGCGCGGCCTGCATTAGCCGCCTTGAGTTGGTGCCCCGAAGAGGATTCGAACCTCTGACCCTCAGATTAGGAATCTGATGCTCTATCCGACTGAGCTACCGGGGCGACGACGCAAGAGTTTATCATTGCGCCTCGCCAATCAGGAAATCCCGCCATGAACCAACCGTCGATGACTATTCGCCGAGCCACGACCGCAGACCTCGCGCTATTGGTGAATGGCAATATCGCGATGGCCCGCGAAACCGAAGCACGTGAATTGGACCGGGAGACGGTCACCAGGCACAGAAAACCTATCTTGACCTCGATGCCACCACGACGGACTACGCGCTCATGGAGTGGGACTTCGGCGCGCTCTAGCGCAGCGACTGAAGCGTCACGATCAGTTGGCGCGTATGCGGCGCATGCCGATGCTCCCACAGGTATATACCTTGCCAGGTCCCAAGCGCCAGCCGGCCATCGCGTACCGGAATCGTCAGGTGGCTTTGCGTCAATACGCTACGCACATGCGCCGGCATATCGTCAGGGCCCTCGGCGGTGTGAACGAAGTCCGGACAGCCATCCGGGACCAGACGCGCCATAAACGTCTCCAGATCAACGCGCACGTCCGGATCAGCGTTCTCACACAACATGAGTGACGCGGATGTGTGGCGTATGAAAACATGACACAGCGCATCCCCCTCCGTCGCGGCCAATTCGGCAACCCGTCTGGTCACATCCACGGTACCCCGTCCATCCGTTTCAACCGTCAATAAGTGGTGCAAAGCACGCCCCTTGGTCCAAATAAGTTTGATGCTGCGTCGATTGCCGTCACCGCGTCAAGGAACGCGCTGCGCCAGCGGCCCACTAGGCCCCTTTGTGCCACAGTGTTACAGTGCCGCCACTTAACCACAGGAGAACCCGATCATGGCAACCGCACAAGCCCGACATATTCTTGTCCCAACAGAAGACGCCGCCAACTCACTCAAACAGCAAATCGAAGCTGGCGAAGATTTCGCCGAGCTGGCGAAAACCCATTCACAGTGCCCATCCGGCCGCTCCGGTGGCGATCTGGGCGAATTTGGACCAGGCCAAATGGTCCGTGAGTTTGACGAAGTTGTGTTCAGCGCACCCGTCAACACGGTGCAAGGCCCGGTCAAAACCCAGTTCGGCTTTCACCTTATTGATGTAACCAAGCGCGCCGACTAACGCTCGTCCCGCCCATTTCAGCCGAGCGCCAACGCGCATCTGGCTGTAATAAAAAAGCCCCCCGACGCAGTGCGTCGGAGGGCTTTGTTTTACGTCGAACTAAAGTCTGAAGACTTCGGTCTAGTCGACTTGACCACTTGGGCCAGGTGCTGCCAGCCACAGATCCTTGAAGATCTGGACGTCGTCGTAGTCGACGATGCCATCGCTGTTGAGATCGACCACCGCGTCATCGGTATTGAACTTGGTGATCAGGTAACGCAGATCCGGCAGGTTGACGTAGTCGTCCTGCGTGAAGTCAGCGTCGCACAGGTTACCGAAGCCATCATTATCGGCGTCGATCTGATCAACGTTGCGACGGAACGCACAGTTGTCCAGCGCATCGTCAATGCTGTCGTTGTCCGAATCCGAAGCGCTTACGTCAACACTGATTGACTCGGAAGCTTCAATCGCACCTGGAACGTCGATGCGATGGAACACTTCAAGATCAACCGAACCGCCACTGGCACTCGGCAATACACGACCCTGGAAGGTCATTACTGTCGATTCAGTTGGCTGTTCCTGGTAGTCCCAGCAAATCATCATGCCGTCAGACAAGCTGCCCTCATAAGAACTACCGGCGGTACCGCTTTCATTCTCGATACCAATAACCGCATCGCTCCAATCGCCGACGATGTTGTCATAGGCGAAGACCACTTCGAACTTGTTCGGCGCGTCGTCAATACGACCGGAGAACACCGCTTCAAAGTCAATGCGATCTGCTGAGCTACCGGCAGGCGCGCGCTGCATGTCGTCCCATTCGATAACGGACAGGTTTTCACTGCCCCTGGCAGCCGTAACGCCAGAGCCAGCCGCACCATCAAAGACAATCTCCATGTCGCCCCACAACACAGCTGCCATGTCGTTTGGCATCGCCGCGTTTGGAATTTCCGTCGGGGCGCCCGCGTTTGCACCCGGGTTGGAGTTGAAGTAGATGAAGCCGTCATCGGTCACGTTAAAGCCGCCCAAACGCTCTGCGCCAAACAACGAGATGTTCTGGCCTTGCAGGACGTTATAGCTGACATTGTTACCCTGAATGCTGGGATCAAGGTCGAAGCCCAGACCGCCAAGATCGATATAGCCGGTCAGACCCGTAATACCCGTGTCACAGGCTGCGTTGTACAGCACATCGTTCTGATCCACGTTTGGACCGTTGATCGATGCTTGGTACGTGCGTCCGATGCGCGTCAGCGAAGGCTGAGCCAGCGTCCAGATCACATTGTCATTGATGATCATGGCTGAATCACCGCCGGTGATTGAACCTGGAATGATCTCCAGACCACGAGGCATCGGCGCGCTGAGCACGTAGTTGCGATCTTCATTGGTCAAGTTGGCGCTAACTTCCACGCTGTAAGTGATTACGTCACCGACCGCAGCATCCGTCGTACTCGCCAGAACCTTCACATCGTCTTCGGCACGCGAAATTTCAACCGGGATCAGTCCGAGGCTGCCATTTGGAGCCATCAGTTCTACGGCACCAAGATAGGTGACGCCCGGCGTCATTTCGAAGTTCCAGAACACGCGAATGTCAAACTCTTCGCCGCCGTTAACGGCACTTGGTGCCTCAGCGTAAATGCTGCCATCAGGCGATGGGCTAACGATCGAGACACGCAGGTCGGTGGTATCGACGATGTCGTCGCCACTGCCTTCGTAGTTGAACACCGCGACCCAGAAGATGCCGCCGTCCGCGAGATCCGCGGCTTCGAGCATGCAACTTTCGATGGAGTTCTCGTTACCGCTCTGGCACAGCTCTTCGTCAGGCGTGATTTCACGATCCTGGTTCAAATCGATGCCGACAAACAAGTCCACATCAGGGGCCGTTGAGCCGAGCGTTTCAGCGTTGAACATGACCGTGCCGGCCGGCGCTGAGAAGAACTCAACCACCGTCGACTCGCCCGTGTACGGCGTGAAATCACCAACCGAGCCGCTGATTTCGAGCTGGCGATCTTCCGGCTCGGAGATGCCAAACGCGTCAATCGTCAAGCCGTTGATTTCGGCCGTGCGGATGCCGCCGCTCAATGCAGAACCTGCATCGCGGTCAGC
>CAYGSQ010000258.1:0-5642 GCA_964352435.1 uncultured Gammaproteobacteria bacterium
CGGTGCGTGACCCGCGCGGATGCATCGCTATGTGTTGCGGTCTGGTAATATGAATTTTTTCCCTTATCCCACGAGATTTGACGGAGAGTCCGGGTATGGTGCGCTCACTTCTTATGATTCTGGCCCTTGTGCTGATGATACTGGTTGTTGTGGTGTTTGCCCTCAGCAACCCAGGCTACATTGAACTGGATCTGCTGTTTGGCAAATACGAGGTCGAAACCGCAAGGGCATTTGCGGTGGCCATTGGCGCAGGCTGGCTCTGGGGGGCTGTCAGTGTGTTCGCATATGTGTTCAAGCTGTGGGGCGAGCGACGCTCGTTACGCAAGCAGATTCGAGTGGCCAACACCGAATTGAATAATTTGCGTTCGCTGCCGATACAAGATGCCGGTTGATTCGCTGGCCCTGCTTTTATTCTTTTTTGTAGCCGTCGCGTGTGGCTGGTTCGCGGCACGCTACGCCGGGCGACTGCGGCGGCCGGCCAATCGCGACGCCAGAATCAACCCTGAATATTTCAAGGGTCTGAATTACCTGCTTGATGACAAGCCCGACAAAGCCATCGAAGTCTTTGTCTCGATGATGTCCGTGGATAACGAAACGGTTGAAACACACTTCGCGCTTGGCAGTTTGTTTCGCCGCCGCGGCGAAGTCGATCGTGCCATTCGCATCCATCAAAATTTGATTGCTCGTCCCAATCTTGGGCGTGAGTTTCGTGATCAGGCGCTGTTCGCTCTCGCAGAAGATTATTTGCGTGCTGGCCTGTTGGATCGTGCCGAAGGCTTGTTTGAAAAACTGTCTGGACAGTCGACGCGACGCGCCGATGCGTTAAGCAAACTGACCACCATTTATGAACAACAGAAAGACTGGCCGCAGGCGATTTCCGCCCGACGTCAGCTTAGCGCTGACGCGCATAGCGACCGAATCATTGCGCACTACCATTGCGAACTTGCCGAAGACGCATCCGCGAAACACGATGATGCCAGCGCCAAAGCCCATTTAAAAAAAGCGCAGACGGCGGTTTCCGGACTGGCGCGTAGCGCTATGATGCGGGCCGCGATCGCGACGCGTGAAGGGGACACCAGGACGGCGCAGCGGCTTTATCGCAAAGTGCTTGAAGACGATCCGCGTTTCGTCACTGAAGTCTGGTCGTCCCTCGCCAGTGTTTTCAATACGAAGAAATCGCCGGAAGGTTTCCCTGATTTTCTCTCGGCGCTAGCGCGCAAGAACCCGCGAGCCGTAGAGCAAATCGCCTTTGCAGCGATCGTGCATGACGACGTTGAGCATGACGCAGCGCGTTTGGGTATGCGTGAATTTTTGAAGACGCACTCGACGTTGCTCGAAGCGCTGACGTCGCTGGGTGTCGTCGCGCCAGGCACAAAAGACGTTACCGACGAACAGCTCGCGCGCATCGCCGGTGGGCTGCGTGCGCTGCTTCGTAACCGTGCGGGCTATTGCTGCGAGCATTGCGGTTACGCCAGCGAGCAGCTCTATTGGCAATGCCCTGGTTGCAAGACCTGGGACAGTATCCGACCGAATACACATTTACCGGTGGCCCGACTCACGCTCGCGGCCGGGGTCTAGTCCGCGCATTACCCGCGTACAGCATTTCTCCATAATTCAGCAAGATTGAACTGACGACGATCGGTCGGGTGGGGCGTACCTTGGTTGGTGTGCGCAACATGTCGTTGTGTGCATGCGAGCGTTTACGGAGGAACGTCAATTATGAATTTTGGTAAATTTTTTCTGGGACTGTTGCTTGTTGTGCACGGCGCGTTGGCATTGGCCGGCCCGGTCAACGTCAACACCGCCGATGCGCAGGAGCTTGCACAAGAGCTCAATGGCGTCGGGCTTAAGAAGGCGCAAGCCATCGTGGCCTATCGGGAACAGCACGGTCCGTTTGTCGATATCGCACAGCTGGCTGAGGTCAAAGGCATTGGTGAGCGACTGCTCGAACGCAATCTGGCGAACGTCCGCTTGAGTGATTCGAAGTAGCGGTCAGAGGCAAAGGGCGTGTTATAATACACGCCCTTTGTTCGGGATCTTTATCAGTGTCCAGTACGGTCAAAGTGGCGGTATTTCCCGTCGCAGGGCGCGGCACCCGTTTTCTGCCGGCAACGAAAGCTAATCCAAAAGAAATGCTGTCCATTGTGGACAAGCCTCTTATTCAATATGCGGTGGAAGAAGCGCTCGAAGCGGGCGTGGAAACACTGGTCTTTGTGACCGGTCGTGCGAAACGCGCCATTGAAGATCACTTCGATCGTGATGAGCAGCTGGAGCGTGAACTCGAGGCGGCAGATAAGCAGCAAATGCTCGATGCCGTGCGCGAAATTGTGCCATCGCGAGCCAGTTGCATCTATATAAGGCAGGGTTCGCCGTTGGGTTTGGGTCACGCAGTCTTGTGTTCAGAACCTGTCGTCGGTGACCGCCCCTTTTTCGTGCATCTTGCTGACGATCTGATCGACGCGTCGCCGTCATGCTTGAGTCAAATGCAAAAAGTCTACGCGCGCGAAGGCTGTTCTATGGTTGCTGTGCAGGAAGTGCCAAACGAACACACGGATCGTTATGGCATCGTGGCGGTAGAGGGCATGGCTGATCGACTCGGTGAAGTGCGCGACATTATTGAGAAGCCAGCGTCATCGGTAGCACCGTCAAATCTTGGGGTAGTGGGGCGTTATGTGCTCAACCCGAGCGTGTTTGATCGTTTGCGTGAAACCGGTCGCGGTGCGGGCGGCGAGATCCAACTGACGGACGCAATCGGCCAAATGTTGCGCAAGCAGCTTGTGTTTGCCTATCAGTTTGAAGGTAAACGCTATGACTGTGGTGACAAAACCGGTTTTCTTGAAGCGGTGGTTGCCTATGGTTTGCGCCATCCCGATATTGGCGAGACTTTTTCCTTACGACTGCGCGAAATCCTGGCGGAGCACGACCGCAAGTAGGCGTTCGTGCTGGCCTGAATTATGTCAGGTCAGCCAGGATGCGTCGTCGTCTGCAGGGTAGTCCATCGGGACCGCTGTGTCTTGCGGCGCCTGGGGGGGTTCCGTCTCACCCGCGTCATTGATTCGTGTGGGATACAGTTGGCCTGGCTCGTATTCGTCGTCTCGAATTACCAGCGTTTTGGCAAATGGGTCGGTCATCTTGCGTTGCTTCCCTTAGAGCTTGAACACGTGCACGCAGTGTAATAAATACGGGTACTTTTGGCCGTGAACACAATCACAAGCTTGCCAATTAATTGACACCGACAGGTGCCCAACGCATATTTGTGGGACCGATCCGGAGCGCGTTGACATCCGTCCGCGACGGCAACGACGAAAAGCACTAAAAAATCGTCGTTGCTCATGATTCCGAGTTCACCTACAAAGAGGGGTTCCCAGATGAGCTTTTTGACTTATTCCCGTCGTTGCCTGCTACCGGTGGCAGCCATGCTGCTAACCAGCAACATGGCGCACGCAAACCCGACGTATGACGCCGATGTGCGCATTACGTCTTATGGCATTCCCCATATTAAGGCGGATGACTGGGGCTCTTTGGGTTACGGCTACGGCTATGTTTTTGCCTCCGACAACTTGTGCGTGCTGGCGCGCGAAGTGGTGGCAGCCAATGGCGAGCTTGCCCGCTATTTTGGCGACAGTGGCAGCAACACCACCAACGATTTCTTTTATCGGCTGGTCAGCAACGAGGCATTTATTCAGGATGCGTTTGCAGACATTTCGCCTGACGCCCGCGACGGCATCAAAGGCTTCGCCGCAGGCTACAACCGTTATCTGGCCGAAACCGGTGTGGATAATCTGGCGGCAGATTGCCGTAGCCAGCCTTGGGTACGCGCGATCACGGCAATTGATTTGGCGCGTGTCTATTACAAATTAATTTTGCGCGCCAGCGGCGGTCCTCTGTCGGCCCTGATCGTCGACGCGCGCCCACCGATGCCCGCGGCGGCAGGATCGACCGTTAAACGTCGGGCGCCCAGGAAACTGACACCGCAACAAATCGCGGCCGTCGACTTTAACGCCGTGCGTGAGATGATCAACACGGAAGATCTGGGCAGCAACATGTACGCGCTGGGCAGCAATGCCACCACCAACGGGCGGGGCATGGTGCTGGGTAATCCGCACTTTCCCTGGTCTGGCCCTTTGCGCTGGTACCAATCCCATCTCACGATTCCAGGCCAGGTTGACGTCATGGGGGCGTCCTTGCAGGGCGTTCCTCTGATCAACATTGGCTTTACCGATGAATTTGCCTGGAGCCATACGGTCTCGCCGGCTGATCGTTTCGGTCTGTTCGAAATCTCGTTGGCCCCGGGTAATCCCACGGCCTACGTGTATGACGGCGAGGTCCTCGACATGGGCGTACATCCCGTCGATATCGAAGTTCTGGTAAACGGTTCATTGGAAACGCGCTCGCACACGTTCTATTCGACGGTGCACGGTTGGGTGCTCGACTTCCGGCCGCTGTTTGGTTTCCGCTTCTGGGATACCGGACTGGCCGTGTTTGCGCTCGGTGATGCCAACGCGGGCAGCCTGCGCACCATCGATCAGTTCTATCGTATGAACGTGGCACAGGACTTTGATCAATTTATCGCGGCACTGAGCGACAACATCGCCTTGCCGTGGGTCCACACTGTGGCCGCGAGTCGTGACGGTGAAGCCTTTTTTGGCGACATTTCCGTGCAGCCCAATATCACGGCAGCAAAAATTACGGCCTGTCCCCCGCTGATTTTTGGTCAGGCAATCATTGACCAGGCCGGTCTGTTTGTATTGGACGGCGCGCGGGTTGAATGCCGTTTCGATAACGATGTCGACGCACCGGTAGACGGCATCATCGGCTACGCCGCGCTGCCCAAATTGCTCAATAACGACTACGTAACAAACTCCAACGACAATCACTGGCTATCCAATCCCGACACGCCGCTTGAGGGCTTCCAGCCGCCAGGTCGGCCTGAGCAGACGGCACGCTCTTTGCGCACGCGTCTTGGCCTTGTGATGGTGGAAGAGCGTCTCGCGGGTACCGACGGTCTCGGTGCGGCCGGTTTTACCATCGATGCACTTCAGGATATTTTGTTTGGTAGTCGCAACTACGCGGCCGAACTGCTGGTCGACGACCTGGTCACGGTGTGTACCGAGGAAGGCCAGTCTGTCGATATCGATGGCACGATCGTGGATCTTACCGAGGCATGCACGGTGCTGTCGGCCTGGGACAAGAAGCAGAACGAAAACAGCTTTGGCCCGCATGTTTTCCTCGAGTTTTTGCAGTCGGCCTTTGCGGAGCTGGACGATCCCATCCTGACCGAACTGTGGTCGGTTCCGTTTGATGTGAACGATCCGGTCAACACGCCGCGCGGGCTCAAGGACGATACGCCTGTCGCCCGTGGTCGCTTGATGCAATGGCTGGGTTTGGGTGTGCAGCGATTGGCAGCCAACGGCATTGCGCTGAATGCGCGCTGGGGCGATTTGCAGTACGACACGAAGAACGGCGTCCAGTTTCCGATTCACGGTGGGCGCGATGGTAGCGGCATGTTCAGTATCATCACGGCTAATTTGAGCCCGGCTGGCTACACGCCGATCAACCACGGCAATAGCTACATGCAGACCGTTACCTTTGACGACGACGGCCCGGTTGCCGAAGCGTTATTGAGTTACTCGCAATCAAGC
>CAYGSQ010000259.1:0-5639 GCA_964352435.1 uncultured Gammaproteobacteria bacterium
GTCATCGGGTCGCCGTCGCCGACGTTGTATATTGCATTGACGTGCGCGGTGGTTGTGGCGGCCGCGAGTGCGCGCACCAGGTCGTCGACGTGAATGCGATTACCCGGCCCCGCGTCCGCGGGATCCAGCATGGGTCGCGCACCTTGTACGGTGGCCAACTGCAGTCGATGGGGGCCGTAAATGCCGGGTATGCGCAGCACGACCCACGGCACCGAGTTGCGCTCACACCATTCGCGCACGGTGGCTTCGGCGGCCACGCGACGTTGTGCGCGACCGCTTTCGGGATTGAGCGCGTCTTGTTCGGTAACGCGCTGACCATCACGGTTGCCGTACACGCCCGTTGTGCTGGCGTAGACGATGCGCGTTGGCTGGTTTGGCAGCGAGCGCAAAAAATGCTGCACGCGCGGATCGCTATCACCGCTGCGTGGGGGTGGAATGAGGTAGACCACCGGCGTGTCCGCAGGCAGCGGTGGCGGCGGTGCGCGGGCGTCCAGATCCCAGCGGCACACCGCGATGCCCTCATCGAGTAATCTCTGCTCGCTGGCAATCGAACCGACAATGCCGAGCGCCGCTCGCTGTGCGTCGCGCTCGCGTCGCGCCAGCCGGTGGCCGCTGTAGCCGCAGCCCGCAATGATCATGGAGCGGCGTAGTGATTGTTCGGTGCGGATCCAAGCTCGGTGGACACCGAACGCGACTCCAATCGCAGCTCGACACCGAAGCGCGGACGCGTGACCAGTTCACGGCCGCTGCTGCGATCGCGAATGGTGCGCACGCCGCTGTCCAGACGCGTGCGGGCGGCCTCCACCGGCTTGCCGCTCACTTTGTGCGTCATCAGTGACGTGACGCACTCGCGCACAAATTTACGCACGAACGGGGCAAAGGCGTAGTCGGGATAGGTGAGACAATCGCCGCCCACAACGCCCTTGGCCATCCATATTTCGGTGGCCAGTGCGTCGGCCAGGCGGTAGCGAAATTGATAAAGAGGTTCGCTACTGATCTGACCGTTGCGCGAGCGCTCGCCCACATAGCCGTCGTCTGTGCGCACGATACGCGCGGTGCTGGCGTAGGCATCGCTGTCCTCGCGAATCTCAAGCAGCAGGGCTTCGTGCGGGGCGCCCGCGTCAAAGCGCTCGGTAATGGTTGTGCCGTTAAGTGCCGTGCTGCTGCTGATAAGCGTTGAGACGATTTCGATGTGGCCGTTTTTGACGCGTCGGACGCGCGTCATCGACCCCGCCAGTGCGCCCTGCACATACAGCGCATACCACTCGTCGGTCTGAGCCAAAAGCTGAAACGCATCAAGCGCAGCGTCCGCCCGCCCCTGCTCTTCGGGCTCGATATCCACCGCCGGCGGCGGCGCGCTGGCGCAGCTCGTCAGCAACAGCGTGAACGCGACCAAAAAAACGCATCGGATTGGGTGGCGCATAGGGGCTTGGGGTCTCGTTAAACGATCTGTGTTTTGCATCACAATACACCGGGTCACCGGTCGCTGCGATACCCGTGAGCCGGTTGCGCAGGCCTGCGGTACACTAACGTCTTTCGACCAATAGAGCAGATATTGCCATGACGCTATTGCTGGTGGGGCTAGCCCTGTTTTTTATTCCGCATCTGTGGCCGGCTACGCCGCTGCGCAATGCACTGATTCGGGGCCTGGGTCCGACGCGCTACCGCGTATTGTTTACGGTACTGTCGTTTGCGGGTCTGATCATCGCTGTGATCGGTTACCGGCAGATGCCGGTCGAGTATGTGTTTGCACCGAAGCCGTGGGCGCGCGCCGCGGCCCTGCACGGCATGCCGCTCGCATTTATTCTGCTCGGTGCGGCCAATATGCCTACCCACATCCGGCAGTGGCTCAAACACCCGATGATGATTGGCATCTTGCTGTGGTCCACGCTGCACTACTTCGCCAACGGGGAAAAGGCGGCCGTGTGGCTGTTCGGCAGTTTCATGGTCTATTCGGTCATCAGCATTATCAGCAGCTCGCTGCGCGGCCAGACCCTGGTGAAGCCGGGTCAGGTGGTGGCGTGGAAATACGATTTGATGGCGGTCGGCGGCGGCGTCATTTTGTACGGCATTGTGCTGATGGGCCACGGCTGGCTGTTCAACCGAGTACTGGTGCCGATGTGAGATCGCGCAAGACTGCGCGGGAGCGGGCGTTCGATCAGCTGCGCGAGCTGCTGTATCGCTGGGCCGCGCCGATGGATGTCGTCGTGGACGAGCCCGAGCGCTACGTTATTCGTACGCGGCACATCATGAAGAACAAGAAGGCGCTCGATTTTGGCTCGGTCAGCGTGCGCAAAACCTACGTCAGTTTTCATCTGATGCCGATTTATGTGAATCCGGCGCTCGTAGAAGGCATGAGTGACGCGCTCAATAAACGCAAGCAAGGTAAGTCGTGCTTCAACTTTAATGAGCCGGACAAGAAGTTGTTCGCAGAGCTCAAAAAGCTGACGCAGGCAGGTTATGAAGACTACGTGCGTCAGGGTTTCATTTAGTCTGTGAACGCATTGCAGCGTGCTTGCTGCAATGCGTTGAGCAAATATTACTCAGGGTTAGGGTGCGACACCGCTTGGGCCGGGTGGCAGACCAAACAAGGTGCGCATGACGCCCAGATCCGCGACGTTCACCACGCCGTCACCGTTGAAGTCTGCATCTGCGTCGGCGCCGAAGAATGACAGACGCAGAAGACCCAAGTCGACCACGTTGACTATTCCATCATCGTTCAGATCAGCGTCGCACACGTTGCCAAAACCATCGCCGTTGCTGTCACGCTGATCTGCGTTAGCGCGCTGTATGCAGTTATCCGCCGCGTTGCTGACGCCGTCGCCATCGGCATCGACGCCGGCTTCAAGTGCACCCAGGTCGATTGCAGGGCCTTGCACGCGCGGTGCGCCGACCAAGTCTAAGGATGACACGCCTGGCGCTTCGGCGGTGCCGGCGTCCACCAGTGGCGATGCTGGCGTCAAAGAGAAATCGTCAGGCCCGGCAAACAGTGGATCAACGGCATTAAAATTGCTGGGCGAAATGGCGATCGGCAAGCGCGAGTCAAAACCTGTAAAGAGCGTTTGATTGAAATCATTCGTCTCAAGTTCCGTGAATGCCGCTATCCCATTGTCGTCATCGTCATTGTCAATGCGCAGGTCTGCGCCGCGCACGGCTGTGTTGTTCCAAAAAATATTGTTCAGCAGAAGCAAGCGTGACATATCGCCGCTCAAATTGAGTTCCGCGCCGCCGCCATCCTGTGCGGCCTGGTTGTTGACGACCGTGTTGTTGATGATTTGCAGCAACCCAATGCTGCCCACAGATTCGATGCGCACGCTCATCGCGCCGCCATCTTGAGCACTGCTGTTGCCCACGAACAGATTGTTGGCCATCAAGATAATGCCCTCGCTCGTCAAATCCACTCCGCCACCACCATCGGCTGCGGAGTTGTTGATGAAACGATTGGCGCGCACCGTGGCGATATCCATATCGCTAATGCTCATACCGCCACCGTCGACGCCGATGTTGTCGGCAAACAGATTGCGCTCCACGGCGACGTTGGTGCTCCTGTCAATCTCAACCCCGGCGGTGCCGCCTAGCCCGGCGACCGCACCATTGGCGACGATGCGGTTGTTCAGTAGCTGTACGACGGTCCACCGGTCGATATCCAGGCCGCCGCCCTGGTCCTGCGCCAAACCGCCCGTCACCGTTAGCCCGGTGACGGTCAACGCAGAATTATCGCGCCCGGCCAAAGCTAGCGTACGTGCAAGTCCGCCGCCATCAATCACCGTGTCTTCCGGGTTGTTCGAGCTTGACGCGCAGGTAGCGTCATAGCCGCCGCGCACTTCCAGATCACCGCTTTCCGCTGCGTTGGCGTTGTATACGAAGTTGCCGCTGATGGTGCCCTGGCGGATAAGGATGAGATCATCCTGACCATTGTTGTCGGCAATGTTCAGCGCGGTCGCCAGCGCTCCTGCATCGCCTACGCAAAACTGTGCGGCGTAAGTGCTCATTGCAGACGCCGCGAGCACAGCGATTAGTAGAATCTGAATTGGTCTGTTCATCGTGTTCTCCCCGAACCGTGCAGCCGGACAATTCGCGGTCTGCATCAATAAGAATGACCGGCGACAATGCCACCGACTGTTCTTGGTTAGACGTATGCAGCACGACGACCAGAACGAAAACTTGACCGGGCTTTACGGCACTAGCGGTGAACAGCGCGCAGCGTTCGACTGTTGCAAGCATCCGTTAGTCATCGTCAAGCGTTTCCAGGTAACTTCCAATAGCCTGGATGTCTGCGTCCGGCAAGCAAGACAAGAACGCCATTTCAGGCTCTTCGGCCAGCGCGCGATAGATGCGGTCGGCGTCGCGTCCGCGTACATCTTCGTTGACCGCGCCACCACTGGCGTCGGTACCGTGGCAGCCCGCGCAGGTCGTCACAAACCGGCGTTGACCGCTTACGGGCAGCTGTGAGTTGAGGAAATCTGAAACGGTCTGGATTTCCTGATTGCTGTAGACACCCTGCAGAAATTGCATTTGTGGCACGCCGCCCGGGAATACAAAGGTGCCGTTGATGGCGCCTTGAATCGAACAGCTGCGTGCGCCCGTATTGCGTCGACCGGCGACCAGTGACGGGTCGATGGCCGGTCCGTCCCACGGGTCGCCGTGACAGGCTTGGCACACCGCGCGAAAAATTGTCTCGCCCGGTCCGAGCGCTTCGGTGATAGCCGCCGACGTGGTCGCGCTGGCCGACAGCCCGTCGTTATCGAAGACCGTTAGTGTGACGGTGTAATCTCCCGGTTGGCCATACGCGTAGCTGGGCATTGGCCCACTGCCCGTTGCGCCGTCGCCAAAGTCCCAGGACCATTGCGTAATCGTGCCGTCAAGATCAATGGAACCGCTGCCGTCAAATACAACGGGCGTCATCGCAACGCCAGTGTAGGGACCACCCGCATCGGCGCTCGGTGGCAGCAGTACATCGCGTTCAGTGACGTTGACCGTTGTCGTGGTCAGGTTGACCAACCCTTCGTTGTCGGTGACTTTCAGATGCACCACAAAGCTGCCCGGGGCCGCATACACGTGTACGGGTGTTGGTCCTTCGTCGAAGCCACCATCACCGAATTTCCAGTGCCAGGTGACGACATCGCCATCCACATCAAACGACGCCAAGCCGTCCATGCGTACACGCAAGCCCATCACGGCAGCGTACGGGCCGCCGGCGTCCGCCACTGGATTCATTAGAGCGGGTGGATCCAGCGTCACATTGGCCGGTGGCGTGGCGGGGCTGCTCTGGCCGCTGCGTGTCCAGGCCAGATTGGCACAACCCGCCGCGCCGGGCTCGCACCAGCCCGGCAGCGCGCCGGCGAGAATCTCACTGATGTTGGTAGTGCCTTCGCCGTCCGCATCGAGGTCTTCAATGTCAAAAAATGCTTGTGGCACGTTGGCAAAGCCGCCGTTGATCAAAACGAGATTGCCGTATTGATTCCACGGCTCGCCGCCGCCCGGGTTGACGTGACACACCTGACACGGCGTGCCCACCGCAGCGATCAACTCATCGTCCGCCGTCGCGTCCGGGTAGGCGGTATTCCACAAATCGTAGATGGCCGGAAACGCGGCGGCGCCCGGGCAGGTCAGCAACGCGAGCGCGGTCACAATTGGGT
>CAYGSQ010000260.1:0-5627 GCA_964352435.1 uncultured Gammaproteobacteria bacterium
AACGCAGGCGAGATTGGCAGGGTACATCGTCGGCGCAGACCAAAAATAGACCAGCGCGGATAAACCGAGCCAAGCGGTGAACATAAGCAAATAAGGCCAGCGCCGTAGCCAAAGTCTGGCCGCCAGCAGCGTCGTCGCCGCGGTACCAGCCAGCGCGAGCAACACTGGCATTGCCGCGAATGCGCCAGCACCGGTGAGTGCCGTCTGAATTGCAATGCTGGCCCACTGTGCAGGTAGAAGCGCTAGAAACCAATTTGGCAGCAAGCCCGGCCAGACCGCGGCTATGAGCAAGACGGATGCCTCACCGGCGACGACAAACAAGGCCATCAACCATCCTCTACGCGATAGGGTTTTCGAAAACAAAGCGCCTCGCGCAGCAAAACTACCGCTGGCGATGACCATGGCCAATCCGGTTGAGAGCGGGTGCGGCAGCGTTGGCATGCCCAGCGCAACCGCCAACACGACCAGGCACCCTGCATTTAGCAAGGCCAAAAGGACGCCGGTCCAGAAGTACCCAGCCGTTGCAGCGCCTATTATGCCGACGCCCATCAGGCCCAAGGTGAATATAGGGCCACTTGCCAAAGCCAGACTTGAAGACCCTGCCCAAAGCACCAGCAAAACCACAACCGGGACCGCAACGCCCGTTAGCGCCGTGGTGCACCAGGCGACGGTTGGCCAGGTCAGTAGACGGGTAGACGTCAAAAGCCTCATGGCAAAGATACTGACTGAAGCAGCTGATATTGTCGACCGCTGGCACCGTAACGGCCATAAGGCCCACAAATCAAACTGCGTTCTTTTTTGTGCGTTTCACTCTAGGGTTTAGCTCCCACTGTGACGGTGGTCTGCTCCGGTTCGTAGTTCACACCGAAACTCAACCCGTCTCCAGCATCACCGGTTATGCTGCTAAATGAACCGAGTTGTGTGCCGCCTATGGCAATTGGCCAGGTCGTGCCCTCGACCGGCACGAAATCCGGTGTGGTTCGCAAATGAAGTGTGCCGGCAAGACTGAGGGGCGCGTCTGCCATTTCGATTTGAGCAGGTCTCGGCACGGCGGGGTCACCGAGCTCGAGTGACAATGTTGCCGACTCGGTGAAGGCCAGCGGTGACCAGAACAGCAATGTAGCATCCACGCCCATGACAACTTCGCCGCTGAATGTTGTTGAGCCTGAAAAAGCGCGCACGGCGGTACCGGTTGCGCTTGCGACCACCTGACCTTCGACCAAAATACTGGCGTTGGGAAACACGAAAAATTCTACGCCGCGCGTCACCATGTGCAGAACAATATCTGGGCCGATCGTGACCTGATCTTGTGGAAGCGCCACCTGAATCGAATTAACAAAGGAGGATGCAGGGTCGCTCTCAGACCGGACTTCACCGGTGCCGACTAATTCTCCGCGGCCATCTGGAAAACCATTGATTACGATGGATGCCGACTGCAGCCCGCCATTGAGCGTAATCACGCTGTTATTGAGCGTCAGAGATCGTTGAATTAAAAGATTGGACAAACCTCCAACGAACATGTCCGTACTCAGGACGACCTCCTCAAGCGTAAAGTTTGTGTTGTCGCCCAGATCGATGGGCGTTCCAACGATTTCGCCGCCGATGATGGTGCCAAAATTAAGATCGACGTTGCCAGGTAGATCTGAGAGATCAAGTGCTTGCCCCGTGTTGTCCAGTCTGCCCGTCAAAAACAACGCGCCGTCCAGCTGGAAGTCGCCGAGCGATTGCAAGGTAAGATCATTACTTATTTCTGCATCGGTATTCGTAAGTAAGATCTGCCCATTGTTATCGATAGGCGCAAACCGAGCATCGGACAAGAACACGCCATTGATTACTTCAATGAGGCCCCGATTTATCCACGATCCCGAGAGAGTTAACCGACCATCCGTTACGCGGATCGCTCCATCAATGCTGATTTCCTCGGAATTATCGCTATCGAGACGTAGCTGGCCGCCGCCGCTTACGTCAATGGTGCCGTTGATCGCCACGTTCACACCCTCGAAATTAAAACGGCAACCGTTGGTGGCAAGGGCAGTGCCGCCCATGGACAGTTCGCCGGTTTGAGCGACTAGAATCAGGTCTCCATTTTCAACGTCGCACATAATTGTGCCGCGAAAGTCGATCTCGCCGCCAAGCCACTGACCGCCCGCCATTTCGGTGCGCAGTGTGATGCCTGACTCTATGACCCACGCCCGACCGCCGTTTGCAGACACGACCTGATTGCGGTCGGGCCGAGGAATCGTTCCGCTGAACACAATTTCTCCAACGCCCGACACAAGCAGTTCTTGCTCCGAATTACTAGCGAACTGGAGAGTTGAGAAAGTGTCGGCCGCCGCGAGCGTGATGCTGGCATCGACGAGATGAAGGTGCGCGCCCACCGTCAGAAGGGCATCGTTGCCAATGGTCACATCGACGCCCAGGCTCCGCGTCGTTAGTGTCCCAGTCTCACCATCGGGAATTTGAATTTCACTGGCCGACGGATCAACCGCGCTCACAATGCCAGCGTCGATGCGACCAAAGCTCTCGATGATGGCGCCTGCATCCAGTCGTACGGTGTTCTCAATACTCAGCGTGGCGTTATTACGGGTCACAATGATTGCAGTGGACAGCACGCTCGACGCCGTCGCGTCCAGATCGTCAATGACAATGCTCTGAGAGTTGTCCAAAGGTATACGCACGGCGTCGTGTGTGCCCGGCATTCGTCCGTCCTGCCAATTCGCTGGGTTACTCCATGAGCCGCCGGCGGGTGCTACCCAGAAATGAGCAAGCGGGCCGGGGGGCTTGCCAAACAGTGTTCGCAGAATGCCCAGATCTGCCACATTTACGTTACCGTCGCCGTTGAAGTCGGCATTGGGATCGGCACTGAAAAAGACGAGGCGAAAAAGACCAAGATCGACAACGTTTACCACGCCGTCATTGTTCAGATCGGCGTCGCAGGCATTGCCGAAGCCATCGCCATCCGTGTCGAGTTGGGTTGCGTTGACGTGATCGGGGCAATTGTCCGTGGCGTCGTCGATACCGTCCTGATCCAGATCGGTGAAGGCAAAGGCTGGCATGCTGGTCAGAGTGAGCACGGCCGCAATGGAAATAAGCCTATTCTGATATACGGGGCCTTTCGATCCGACCCCTTGTAGCCTGCGCGCGACCGTTTGGCATGCACGTCTTATTGTCTCGTCGATCGACCGCAGTGCCTCCCAGCGAGATGGGTGTGAGTGCTCCCGCGTCTCACGGGAATATCTGAGTCGTCTTGCCATGGCTATATCGTCTCAGCATGAGCAGTCGACGGCAAACTAAAGTGAATTCAGGCGCTTCGCTGTGGCTCGCCGATGCGCGCGTGCTGTGTGATGTAGTCTGGGTCCAGACACGCGAACCCCTTAAAATCGCTGGAAATTTGAATTGGACGAGTATTATGTTGAGCGTTCGTGAGGACGTGACGTTCGAGATAAAAGCACCCAGAAAAGGACCAGAGAATAGGAAGCATCAGGGTCCTACCCAAAGTAGTCCACGTGAGTGCTTGAGGTCGAAAAAGCGTCAATGTAGCGTGTCTTTGGAAGGGTGATTTCAGGACAAGAGCGCCCGGGGCCGCTAGTCAACGCCCAAATCTGAGCAACACGTCGAGCTTTGAATCGGTAGTGAAAAATTGCAGCGAGCGCCGCTTCGGGTGAGTGGATAGACACCCACCCCGGAGTCAGTCCAGGGCATCAACGGCAATCAAGACCTAGAGCAAGGCGGTGCCCGCGACGCTTGCGGCCGCTGGCGCAACGTGGCGCGTGGCTATTCCGAGCAAGCGGTGGATGTACTCGCGCAAGCTGGTCACTACGCGTGGACGGTTTACGATGAGCGTCTGCACAAGTTGCTCTGGTTGCCTCGCCGGCAATGGATTGCTCACGGCCACGACCTTCGGCAGCTTGGCCGACGAGGCCGCGGCACGTCAGTGCACTCAGTGATCCAATGCGTCCAAAAGACTCACTCAACCTTGATTGGCTTCCACAGTTTTGCCGATTCGTCGGTAGCCTGCTCGTTGCACCCTGCTAATCTCACGTTACGGTCGGTGTTGGCGTGTACCAGGCACTTGCCAGCGCCGTTTTGAATTCGTCCCACCGCGGGGTTGTCGTGGGTGGGCACAAAGCGCCAAAGCTGCTCTGGACGCGCGTCGTCGCAGGTCACGGCCTTGCGCGCACCACCCAGGCACTGTTTGCTTCGTATACCAACAAGGCCATTAGATTCCCAATGAAAGCGTTGCTGACTGGCCGACGGTGTTTTCAGATCGCATTGCGCTGCCATCGTGATTTTCTCCGTCGTGGGTGCAACGAGGCAAAAATTTCTGCCCGTGGACTGCGTTTGGAATACATAGTGGCCGTCGCGCGAATGGGTTGGGCCGTGGACAACAATATCTTGTTCGGCCGCCTGGCGAATCGCATCAAAATCGTCGGGGCATCCGGGTAGGCTCGTGCTTCCAGATGCGTCGGACTGTGCGCATGCCACATCGCGAGGGTACTGCACATTGCGCGTCATAATCGCCTGTTTGATTTGGTCGTCGCTCATAAACGCCTCGATCGGCCGGCCGTCAACAAATGACAGCGGCAATTGTGCGCGATAGACGTAGGGGCTGGTGTACTTTGCCAGTGTCCCGCTAAGAGTTTGATCATCGCCGCAGCCCGTGCGTTCGTCCGGTGCAGCGTTGCTTTGACAGGCCTTGCGCAACGCCAGCAACTCGCTGCGTTCACGGCGGATGGTGGTGGCGAGTTGATCGAGTTTTTCGAAGTTGATGCCGCGATTTAACAAGGCCTTTTTGTAGGCGCCGGCGCGATCGACAAGCAGCGGGTTAATGGTGTCAAGGATAGCGCCGTAGGCAGCGTGCACGTAGAGCAGCTCGTCGAGTTTGGGGTCGGACGTTTCATCGAATGGCCAGTCACGGACAAACTGACTCGAGTACGGCACGACTTTGAAACTCATCGGGTTGGCGCCGGTTGCGGCACACTCCGACAGGTTAACGGCGGCGGTCGTAATGCTGGCCCAGCGCGAGGCCGCATCGGTACCGCTGGCTGCCGCGCCCGGGCAATTGCCGTCCGTAGACACATTGATCGACAGTGAGCCACTCTCTGATGCGGTAGTGACTTTGTTCGAGGCTGCTACTGAGGCTGACCAGCCGCCGTATGATGCGCCCATCGAACCACTGGTTTCTTTCTTTTGGGTTTGTGTTTGATTTTCGAAGGTAAGCATGCCAAAAAGCTCGACCCCTTCGTAGATCGTGCTGATAAACGCGTCGCCGCAAATCTTGCGAAATTTATTGTAATCGGCCGGATCGCCAATCGCGTTGCGCGCGACCTCCGTCAGCTCAAACAAGACCGGATCGCTGTGTGGGTCTAACGTGCGTGGTATGCGCTGCGCGCTCGCATACACCAGAAAATTCTGACTTGACTGCGAAAAGCTCTGGTCCTGAACGAATTTTGCCTTGGCGTTGCCGGACGCGCCGAGGTAGCTGCCTTGCACCGACACATCGATATCCAGCGCCTTCATCTGGCTGTACGTGTCGGTGACCTCGACCAGCCGAATATCCGAGCCACTGCTGCCTCGATCAACCGGTTCACCGCCTTGCAAGCAGGAACTGGCGCCAATGATTTCAC
>CAYGSQ010000261.1:0-3975 GCA_964352435.1 uncultured Gammaproteobacteria bacterium
GCGTTAGGGGGCAAAGGCCCGTCGATGGCGTTATGGCAGCCGCGCATGATAGCAGAAGATGCCGTTCGACTCAGTGACCATCCAGCCGGTAGTTCAGGACCCGCGGCGGCGGCCCAGCGCCAGCCGGCCGATCTGCGCCAGACCGAGCAATACGGCGAAATACAGCGCAGGCCGTACGTTGAAGGCTGCCAGATACCAGTGCGCGAGCAAAAGACCGGTCGCGATATATACGCTGCGATGGAGCCGTTTCCAGTTTTTGCGCAGCCGGCGGACGGACAGGTCGTTACTCGTGGCGGCCAGGATGGCAAAAATCAACAGGGCCAGCCAGCCGGTTAAAAGGTCCGCGCCGCTGCCCTCCTGGACAATCCGCGACAGCAAAGCCTTGTACTCCAGATAGACTGCGGTGTGGAGCGCGGCATAGCCGAAGCTGGCCACACCGACCGCGCGCCGGTGGCGCAGCAGCCAGCGGACCCAGTCGCTCGCCGGCAGCGCCTTGCGCAGCGGCGTCACCAGGAGCGCCACCCCAAGATATCCGGCGCTCCACAGGCCCGATTGGTGCACGACCTGACCGTAGGATATCGCATCCCCCGTGTACTGAATCAACATGACCGCCGCCGGCAGCGCCAGCAATGTCCACACCCACCATTTTGCAAGACGCGTTATCATAGCGTCGCCGCTGACGGCTGCCATGATCTGCCGCAGCGCGGCGCTCTATTTTCAAAATTATGACTCAGGAGAGGCTCCTCATGTTTCGCGCACTCACCATATCAACTGTCGCCTTTGCAGCGTTAGTTCTCGCCGCTTGCGGCAACGATCAGGCTACCCCATCCGCCACTGTCGCCGACGTGATGCCCTGGCCCGCATTGATTGACCCCAACACCGCCGATGCGGCGGCTTTGGGCAAGATCCCCGGTCTGCCCAGTGCCGCGGTCGACGCCATTATGGCGCAGCGTCCGTTCAGCACGCCGACACAGCTCAACGACGCCATCGCAAGTGTGGTGGGCCCGGACGCATTATCCGGCATTTACAACGCGATGTTCGTGAAGGTAAACCTCAACACCGCCAGCAACGACGACCTGCTGTTGATCCCCAACTCGATGAAAGCCGGCAAGCTGGCACACGAGTTTGAGGAGTATCGCCCGTACAAGGATATGGCTCAGTTTCGCCGGGAGATTGGTAAGTACGTCGATGAAAAAGAACTGGCCCGGCTCGAGCGCTACGTCACGCTGGACTAACGTCGCCAAACAAAAACGGGCGGCCATCAGGCCGCCCGTCTCGTAACTAACGGCGAAAGGTCTAGAAGCCTTTCATGAAAGACAGCGACCAGGTTTTGGGATCCTGTAGATACAGGAAGCCCGCCAGGAACGACACGATCTGATCCTGATCGCTGCAGTTCTTGCACGACGCCGTCAATGACCAGTTCTGTTCCGTGTTGTTAATCGCAATACCGGCATTGACGACCGTGTAGTTATCCACGATGGCCTCAGCTTCACCCGATGTGCTGACACTGTGTTCACCGTAACGTACGACACTTATCTGTGGCGTTACGTTGGTCGTGGGCGTCAAGGGAATGTCATACCAGCCACCGACTGACAGCTGCGTTTCCGGTGCCCGCGTTGGACGCGCGATGTTGCCATCAGGGTCGATGATACTCTGCGTGCAACCGGTGCCCGTTGCGCGACAGTCCGCTTGCTGGGCAATGATGCTTGGGTCGATGTTGGTGTAGTCGCTGTCCATGATGCCGATGTTGGCAAACAGCGTCAGGTTGTCGGTTGGCAGTGCCGTAATTTCGAACTCGGCACCGTTGACCTCAAGATCCGCGGAGTTTTGCGTCACGAACGTAATGGAACCATTGTCCGGATCGACAAAGGCCGACGGCAACTGGAAGTCTTCAACTTCTGTGCGAAAGACCGTTGCGTTCACACGCAAGCGGCGGTCCAGAAACTCTGTACGCAAGCCACCCTCGTAGCTCCATACTGTTTCTGCGCCAAATGGCTGCAAGGTGTTGGCCACGGTGCCGCGCGCGTTCCAGCCACCCGACTTGAAGCCGCGGGTTGCCGATGCGTAGCCCATGATGTCATCGGCAAACTGGTATTCGAACGCGATACGCGGGGTCACGATCGACTCGCTTTGCGTCAGTGGGACACCCGCCGCCGTCAAATCTGCGTTGGTGATCACCGCGCCCGCTGCCGGGTTGCCGTTGTCACGGATGCCGAAGTCTTTCTCTTCGTCGGTGTAACGCAGACCAAAGGTCAGCGTGGCCTTTTCATTAAAATGCCAATCGCCCTGCGCATAAAGCGCCCATGAATCGACACCGTTATCGAGGATGCGGTCGTACTGGAACAACGGCAGTCCGACCGGTGGCGGTGCCAGGCCAAGCGCGCCGAGGTTGAAGATCTGCGCCAGATCGGTTTCGTTGTCCTCGGTGAAGTAGAAAATACCCGCAACATAGTCCAGCTTGTCGTTAAACAACTCGCCGGTTAGCTTGGCCTCAAATGAAACCTGATCGTGTTGACCTGCGTTGGCAATGGTGAAGCCGCCGGTGTTGAAACCGCCGTCAAAAAAGTCGAGCAAAAAATCCTGCTCCAGCGTCAGATAGCTGGCCAGAACGCTAAGCTCGGCCCCGCCGAGATCAAACGTAATGTCCGTGGTCAGATGCATCGATTCAGTATCGTTACCCAGCGGGAAGCCCTGCTTGTCGCCGGTGACCAGTCCCAGCAGCGGTGTTGAACCTTCGCCCCGCAAGCCGGTGTTACTGAAGCGCTTACCGTCTTTACCCGCGAAATTGAAGATGTTGGCGTGACTGGCATTGATCACCGACAGCGATGCGTCCCACGTGGTCTTGTCATTGATATCCCACTGAGCGTGAGCACGCACACCGAAGTTCTCTTCAAAGTTGAGGTCGTCTTCGCCCGTCGTCAGGCTGGTGACAAAGCCATCATCCTCGACCCAGTAGGCAGACACTTTCGTGCGGAAGTTATCGGCCAGCGGGATATCCACGCTGCCGCGCAGTTGCGCGCGCCCGAAGCGACCGGCGCCCGCTTCAAGAAAGCCGCCAAACTCTTCGGCTGGGTCGTTGAGGATGATGCGCACCGCACCACCCGTCGTGTTGCGACCGAACAAGGTGCCCTGAGGGCCGCGCAAGACTTCGACGCGATTGACGTCGAACAGCGCATAGTTGTTCGAGTTTTGACGCTGAATAAAGTAGTCATCGATATACGTGCCAACCGGTGGGTCGAACGTGGCGATGGTTTCCGTGTTGTTTAGTCCGCGGATGGCGTAGGTGTTGGCCGAACCCAACCCGGTGTTATTGTGCGCCACAAAGTTGGGCACCACTTTCGCTATGTCCAGTGCTTCAGTGACACCGATTTTTTGCAGCTGCTCGGCGGAGAAGGCAGACACCGCGACCGGGATCTCTTGCACACCTTCCTCGCGTCTTTGTGCCGTCACCGTGACTTCCTCGAGCTGTTGGGCGAGCACCTCGGGGACCCCCGCAACCAGACTGACCGTCAAGACTCCAAAGACGGCGGGTGCCGACTTGACTGAGATTCCCATGGTGTATCCTCCGGCCCGCGACGGCCATTGTAGTATTGTTATACGAACATAACATTATGCTGATTAGACTGTAAACTCAGTCTGTCCATCCATGCAAGGCAGACAATTGAGGCCACAAATGAAAAATCGAATCGTTACCCTGATCGCCGTTCTGTGCTGCAGCATTTCGGGACTTGCCGGCTGCTCACAACCAGCGCATGGCGACACCCGGGATGTGTTCCAGCAAATTGGTGGCAAATGGATCGACCGCTATCTGGCCGAAGATCTGGACGGTTTGATGGCGCTGTACACAGACGACGCCATGGTCATGCTGCACGGCAAACCGGCCATGACGGGCAAGGAACAGATTCGGGCCTTTTTCGCCGACAGCCTGGGCAAGGCCGCGGTCAGCATCAGCCCCTCGATCGCCAGCCTTACCGA
>CAYGSQ010000261.1:3985-5627 GCA_964352435.1 uncultured Gammaproteobacteria bacterium
AAGGCCGCGGTCACCTTCGACATCGACGTGGAGCGCGCCGAGATCCACGGCGATATGGCCTATCTGATCAGCAAGTACTGGATGTCGATCAATCCTCACGCCAGCGATGAGACCATCACCGACGTCGGCCGGTCATTGCTTATCTATAAACGTGACGACGACGGCGAGTGGAAGATTCATGCAGATATTGATCAGGCGACGCCCGACGTGACCTGGCCGCCCACCAAACCTGCGGTATCGACGACGCCCAAACCCTAGTGCTCCGTTCCGTATATTCTGTGCCTTACCTTGGGCCATTGTTCGCGTTGTCTGCGTTGCGGCTGCTCGCCATCTGCTAGTGCATTTCTTCGCCGCCGCTGACGTTGATCGCGTCGCCGTTGATGTAGCACGCTTCGTCGGAGCATAGAAACGCCACCGCATTGGCGGTATCGGTGACAAGGCCAACGCGCCCCAGTGGATTGCGCGCACGCATATCTGCCCGATACTCCTCGACGGTGCGCCCACGAAACTTGGCAAAGTACTCGTTTTGCTCCTGTCCGAGGCCGGTCGTGACATGATTCGGGCATACGGCATTCACGGTAATGTTGTCAGCGCCGAGCTCCATCGCGCTGGTGCGGGTCAAGCCAATCATGCCGTGCTTTGAGGCGATGTAAGCCGCCAAGTGCGGAAAACCGGTCTTGGCCCCCTGACTGGCAATATTGATCACGCGACCGCCATCACCTTGCGCGATCATCGCGCGCGCGGCGTGCTTGGTGGTCAAAAAGGCGCCCATCAAATTGACGTCGAGCACGGCCTGCCACTCAGACCGGGTGACATCGACCAGCGGCTTCATCACGTAGCCAATGCCGGCATTGTTGACCAGTATGTCGACGCGCCCAAGTTCTTTCGCGGTGCGTGCAACCATGTCGGCAACCTGGTCTTCGTCACGCACGTCACAGGCCACACTGATGGTGCGTACGCCGGTCTCTTGCGCTATGTCTTCCGCGATTTTTTTCATCTCGGCGGTACTGCCGACTTTGTCTTCCGGCATGTGCTCCGCGGCCTGACCGATATCGGCGATCACCACATCACAACCGCCCTGCGCCAGTCGCCGCGCGATTCCCTGACCCAGACCTTTTTCCCTGCCCGCTCCGGTCACGATCGCGACCTTACCCTTGAGATTGCTCACGCGCCCCACCCCTTATTCAACGTTGCTCATTAAAATAAACTGTGGATTGTCGGCATAGGTACGAAACTGCGCGACAATCGCCTGCATCGCCTCGGCCTGCGCATCGTTGCCCAAAGCCTCGATGCTGGTGACCTCAAGCCATTCCATATATTGATACGGCCCCGCGTCGCCGCTCCCCATCAAGCCCTCAGACCGGTACACCTCGAACTGTGTGACCGCGTTGAGGCTGCGTGCGGTTGGCAGGTCGGCCTTGCGCGCCCAGTCTTCGTACTCCGCCGGATCCACGCCCGGTTTGAGATTGAACAGCACCAATATTTTCTGCATGACAAAGACTCCGGTTATCTAAAGTTCATTTCCGACCGCGTGGCCCATGGCCGTCGCGGCCAACAGCGTGTCGGGTGTATGACAGTCACCCACTCGAATGACGTCCAGGCCGGCGGCCATAAGTGGCGCCGCCAATGCGTCGTCGGGTTT
>CAYGSQ010000262.1:0-5624 GCA_964352435.1 uncultured Gammaproteobacteria bacterium
CACGTATAGAGCGCCGCTGCCCCCGTCATTGGGCCGCGCCGTCGAGAACGCGTGCACGTCGGCGCATTTGCGCAACCAGCGCGCGATGCGTGGTTTGAGTACCGGCCCGCGTTCGCCCGAGCGATTGCCTTTGCCCGTTATTACGCGCACACAACTGTGGCGTTGCCATTCACACTCAACCAGAAACTCCGCCAGCGCTTCGCGCGCCTGATCACTGTTCAGGCCGTGCAGATCAATTTCTGCGGTAATCGCGTAGCCGCCACGCTTGAGTTTGCGCAGCACGCCGCGTGGCAGGCCATCGCGCACAAAGAACAATTCCTCGCCAGAGCCCAGAAGCGAAGGGTCAGGATTGCCGGTCAGGGACTCGTCCAGAACCCGCCGCTGTTCAGCCCGTGTAAAACGGGCGCTCGGCCGCGGGCGCGGCACGTCAGCCTGTGCCCGGTCGTGCTTGAGCGGCTGGGCATCCGCGACCGCTTTGCGAAATGCGGCCAGATCCTCGTCATCAAATTCGATCATTATTTTCTCAACGAGCGTGTGGTCTTTCGCGTATATTAGCGCCAGTTTGCGCAAATACCGACACTGTGAAAATACTTGCCAGTAATGACGACGGCGTCCACGCCCGCGGGCTCAGGACGCTGGTTGAACATATTCAGGTCGACCACGAGGTCGTGACCGTTGCACCTGACCGCAATCGCAGTGGTGCCAGCAACTCCCTGACCCTCGATGCGCCACTTCGTACGCGCCGTTTGGGCGACAATGTGCACAGCGTGAGCGGCACACCGACCGACTGCGTCCATCTTGCCATAACCGGTTTACTCGATTTCAACCCGGATATGGTGGTCTCCGGCATCAATCATGGCGCCAATCTCGGCGATGATGTGCTGTACTCGGGCACCGTGGCCGCCGCAATGGAAGGGCGCTTCCTGGGCTTGCCGGCCGTGGCTATTTCCATGACGGGCCAGCCGCCTTTTTTGTTCGATACGGCAGCACAGGTTGCCGTTGAGCTCATTAGCCGCCTGGCCAGCCACAAGTTGCCGAGCGACACCATTTTGAACGTCAACGTACCCAATGTGCCTTACGCTGACGTACGCGGCTTCCGCGTGTGTCGATTGGGTCATCGGCACAAGGCGGAGGCGGTCATCAAAGAGAAAGATCCGCGCGGTCATCCCATCTACTGGATCGGCCCGGCGGGTGAGCAGGCCGATAGTGGCCCGGGCACCGACTTCGATGCGATCGATCAAGGCTATGTATCCATTACGCCGTTGACCGTCGACCTGACCCAGCGCGAACGTCTCGACACGTTGGCGCGGTGGTTGGAACCTGACCATGAATGACGCCCGTTTTCGCGGCATTGGCATGACGTCCGCACGCACGCGCGACCGGCTGGTCACGCGCCTCGCCGAACAAGGCATCACCGACCCGCGCATTCTCGAGCGTATTCGCGAACTGCCGCGTCATGCCTTCGTTGACGAAGCTCTCGCCAGTCGCGCCTACGAGGACACCGCGCTGCCTATCGGTCACAGCCAGACGATTTCGCAACCCTACGTGGTGGCGCGGATGACCGAGGCGTTGCTCAACGGCGGCGAACTCAAGAAAGTTTTGGAAGTAGGCACCGGCTGCGGCTACCAGACCGCGGTCCTGGCCCCGTTTGTGCGCTGGATCTACACCATTGAGCGCATTGAACCGCTGTCAGTGCGGGCGGCCGCGCTGTTGCGTGATCTGTCCATTCGTAACGTGCGCACCGATCACGGTGATGGCTTCGCTGGCTGGACGCGCTTCGCGCCATTTGACGGCATCATCGTGACGGCAGCGCCGCCGACGGTCCCGCAGGCGTTGCTCGATCAGTTGGCCGAAGGCGGACGTTTGATCATTCCCGTCGGCCCGTCAAAGCAGCAGGTATTGACCCGCTATACACGCGTTGGCGATAAGATCGAACGCGAGAGTCTGGGTGACGTGCGCTTCGTGCCCTTGTTGACGGGCGTGCGCTAGTGGCAGTTTTTGGCGGTTTGTACGACCGCGTTCTGGCCTGGTCCAGGCACCGACATGCGACGGCCTATCTGGCCGGGCTAAGTTTTGCAGAATCGTCGTTTTTCCCGATTCCCCCGGACGTCATGCTGGCGCCGATGACGCTGGCCCAGCCCAGCCGCGCCTGGCGTCTGGCGGCGATTACCACCATCGCCAGCGTGCTCGGCGGTGTGGCCGGTTATCTAATCGGCACCTTTGCATTGCAGTGGGTGCTGCCAATTCTGACCGATCACGGTTACGCCCACTATTACGATCTGTCGCGTGAGTGGTTTGCCAAGTGGGGCGTGCTCGCGGTGTTCATTGCCGGCTTTTCACCCATTCCGTACAAGGTGTTTAGGATTACGGCCGGCGGCGTGGGGATGGCGATGCCGCTGTTTGTCATGGCGTCCCTGGTTGGCCGCGGCGGGCGCTTTTTTCTGATGGCGGTGCTCATTCGCTTTGGCGGTCCGCGGTTCGAAGCGGGCCTGCGGCGCAATATTGACCGGGTGGCTATTGTGGGCACATTGCTGGCCGTGGCGGCGTTGTGGTGGCTCAAACACTGAGTAGAGGCCTGGGTCTTGTGGCGCTTTTACTGGCGTCCGTTGTGCTGTCGGGCTGCCCTGGCGCCGTGCGCTGGGGTGAAGAGCCCGTCCGCAAAACCAGAACAGTCATCAAGAAACCGGTGGCCGCCGCCGGTACGCATGTGGTGCAGCAGGGCGAATCGCTGTACGCGATTGCCTTGCGCTATGACCTGTCTGCGTCAAACCTGGCCAAGTGGAATCAGCTGGGGTCCGGCGAGTTAATTTTCCCGGGCCAAACCTTGCGCTTGCGGCCGCCCAAAACCACTACTGCGTCGACATCGCGACGGCCTGCGACGTCGGGTACCCCCGCATCAATCGTCGAAAACCTCGCGGCACCGAGCTTTGCCTGGCCAGCGAGTGGATCCGTTCTACGGACCTTCGGCAGTGCCGGTGGCGCCACCAAAGGCATTGATATTAAAGGTAAATCGGGCGATGCCGTGAAAGCCAGCGGGGCCGGGCGGGTGGTCTACAGTGGCGACGGTTTGATCGGCTACGGCAACCTGATTATTGTGAAGCACAACGAACGCTTTCTCAGCGCTTACGGCTACAACCGCTCGCTGTTGGTGAAAGAGGGCGATCAGGTCGCACGTGGACAGACCATTGCGCGCATGGGCCTCGGACCGGATCGCAAGCCAATGGTGCATTTTGAGATTCGTGATCAGGGCCAGCCGGTTGATCCACAGCGTTATTTACCGCGCCGCTAAATCCAATGAGGGAATTCACAACCAGACGTCGCTAACAAAGAACATCATCACCAATATTTCCTGGGGGGGATTCGAGCATGAGTCACACAACAAGCGGCGCCGTTAACGCCGCGGCAGCGGCCGTCAATCCGTTGATTCAAGCAGGTCAGCGAGATGTGCGCTGGGCGCCGCGCACGACGGCGCGCAAATCCCATGACCCCGTCCAGATTTACCTGAGCGAAATCGGCCTCACGCCACTTCTGACCGCCGACGAGGAAAAAGACTTCACGCGCGCGGCGCAAAAGGGCTGCGAGGCTTCACGCCATCGCATGATCAAAAGCAATCTGCGTCTGGTGGTCAAGATCGCCAGACGTTACCTGAATCGCGGCCTGCCGCTGCTCGATCTGATCGAGGAGGGCAATCTCGGCCTGATACATGCGGTCGAAAAATTTGATCCTGAGCGTGGTTTTCGGTTTTCCACCTACGCAACGTGGTGGATTCGTCAGACCATCGAACGCGGCCTGATGAATCAAACGCGCACCGTGCGTCTGCCCATTCACATCATCAAAGACATCAACGTGTGTCTGCGCGCGCGGCGAGAACTATCGCAATCGGGCGACCCGATGGCGACACCGCACGATATTGCCAAGCATCTGGATCGCGACGTCAAAGGCGTTGAGCGTTTACTCGAACTCAATGACCGCGTTGTGAGCAGTGTCGCGCCGGGCGCGAGCCCCGAAGCCGGACGTGAGCTGGTCGATACGTTGACGGATCATGCCACAGCAACGCCACCGCAAAAGGCTCAGAAAACCAGCGTTTGCGTAGGTCTGGCGCGCTGGCTTGAACAGCTTAGCGGCAAGGAACGGGCGGTGGTCGAACGTCGTTTTGGTTTGGCTGGCTACGACACCCATACGCTGGAACAGGTCGGTGCTCAAATCGGTGTTACGCGCGAGCGCGTGCGCCAGATTCAGCTCAAGGCGCTCGCCAATCTGCGCGCCTTGGCAGAAGCGGAAGGCTTGTCACTCGATTGCGTACTCAGTTAGAGAATAATGGCGGCGGCCACGGAACGGCCTTCGCTTAGCAAGACATTAAACGTGCGGCATGCGGCCGCCGTGTCCATCACCTCAACGCCAATCTGACGTTCGATCAACGACGCGGTCTGCGCGGGTTCCGGAAACTGTAGCGATGTGCCGGTGCCCAAAATTAAAATGGCCGGTGCCGCTTTCAGAATGGGCGTCCAGTGCGCGGCCTCGATATCGGCAACGCGGCTGACCGGCCAGCGTTCGTGCACCTCATCGACCGTGATCAACACACTGTGTTCATAAATCGTCTGCGCAATGCGGATTTGCCCGTCGCCCAAGCCCCGAATCAGGAGTGGGCTGGCGCGTTCATCAAGCGTGAGTTGCATGGAGTTGCCACCGTGCTGAACAATGGAGGGGTGAGTATACAAGAGCCCGCGGTCGAGGCGACCGACCATGTGCACTATCGCGAACGCGAGTGCTGCGATGTGACGTTGCAAAGTGCCCTGCAAAGCGGCCTTGATCCCGTCGCGGCCAACGCGGTGGCGCGCCGCGTCCCCGGGCTGACGGGCGATTTGACGGCGTGGTTCAAGCCCTCACTCAAGCACCTCAGCGATCCGGCCACGCTGCCCGACGCGGATGTGGCCGTTGCGCGGCTGGTGGGTGCCCTCGAGCAGGGTGAGGTCATCGGTATTTGCACCGACTACGATGTGGACGGCATCACGGCGCACACCTTGCTGCGCGAAGCGCTGACCGTGCAATTCGGACACCCGGCTGACGCGCTGCGTCCCTATATCGGTCATCGACTGCACGATGGTTACGGTTTGTCGGACAACGTGTGCCAGCGAATTCTTGACGATGTGCCGCGTCCCAAGGTGGTCATTACCGCCGATTGCGGCACCTCCGACGGTCCACGCATTGAGCGTCTCGCCGCGGCAGGCATTGATGTCATTGTGACCGACCACCACGGTGTGCCGTCCAGCGGCGTGCCTGCGCACGCGATCGCGACCGTTAATCCGAGTCGCGCAGACTCGCAGTTCGGCGATCCGGCGATTGCCGGCTGCGCGGTCGCGTGGCTTCTGATGGCTCATTTACGACGCGCGCTGATTGGGGCAGGTTTGCTCTCGGGGGACGCGCCGAAATTGGCCGGCAGTCTTGATCTGGTGGCGCTTGGTACCGTGGCGGACGCGGTGAGCTTGTTTAGTCCGGCCAACCGGGCGTTGGTGGTCGCGGGACTGTCCGTGCTGAATCGCCGACAACGACCGTGCTGGGAGGCGTTGGCGCAGTTGCTCGGGCGCAATCAAAAACCGTTCATGGTCGACGATCTTGGTTTTCAG
>CAYGSQ010000263.1:0-5077 GCA_964352435.1 uncultured Gammaproteobacteria bacterium
GGTCCACATCGCTAATCATTCGCGAACTTGATTCCGGCCAGACCCTGGTCAGCCTTCATCCAGACGTGCCGCGCAACCCTGCGTCGGTCATGAAAACCGTCACCACGTTTGCCGCGCTCGACTTATTGGGGCCGGGCTATCGCTGGGAGACCGAGGCGCTCGTGTCGAAGCGCCCGGATGCCGCGGGCCGCATCGACGATTTGTACGTGCGCGGGCAGGGCAATCCTTACTGGGTCGCGGATGACTTTGATGCGTTTGTGGCGTCTGTATACGCGCGCGGCGTACGTCAGATTGACGGTGATCTGGTGCTCGATCGCAGCTACTACGATGTCCCCGCTGGCGATCGTGCGGCATTCGACGACAAGCCACATCGCGTTTACAACATGCTGCCCGATCCACTGACCCTCAATTTTGGCTCGGTATCGCTGTTGCTGGTACCCAATGTCGCCGCACATCGCCTGGATGTGCAGGTCGAACCGCCTGTTACGACCTTGGGTATCGACAATCAGATCACGCTGCAAAGAAAGAGCTGCAGCCGTCGTAACATTCGATTGCGCATGAACGTCCAGGACGACGAGACTGGCTTTACCCGCGCAAAATTGACCGGCGAGTTTCCCAATCGCTGTCGCGAATTCGAGCTGGTACGCGTGCTACTCGACAGCGTCAATCAGATGGTCGGCGCGTTCGATGCCCGCTGGAGTGAGCTTGGCGGTAGTTGGTCAGGTGGGCAGCGCGAAGCGCTGGTGCCGGAAGACGCGATAACTTTGTACAAGCAATCGTCGCCGCCCTTGGGGGACATTATTCGGGCTATTAACAAGTTCAGTAACAATGTCATGACGCGACAGATGTTTCTGACGATTGGTGCCGAACAATTCGATCCACCCGCGACGCTTGCCAAGGCGCGCAATGCCGTTGCGCAAAGTTTAGTCAATCACGGGATCGATACGCGCGACCTGTTGGTCGATAACGGATCGGGTTTGTCACGCGATGCGCGCGTACGAGCCAGTACACTCATTGAAATGTTTGACGTCGCCTGGCGCCATCGTTACGGCAGTGATTTCTACGCGTCGCTGCCGGTTCCGGGCGTCGACGGCACGCTGGAGGCGCGTTTTGACAAGGGCCAGTTCATCGGCCAGGCCCACATCAAGACAGGCACCCTGGATCACGTCATCGCGATGGGCGGACTCGTGCAGGCGCACGATGGGCGCCGCTATCTGGTTACGCTGATGATCAACCAGCAGGACATTCACCGCGGCAGTGGCCTGAGTTTGCAAAAGAAGCTGCTGCGTTTATTGGTTGAGCGGTCAGCGTCCTAGTTGATGCAAGCATGCAGACCGTCGATGGCCTGTTGAACTTCCGCCGCGCTCGTGTAATGCACGAAGGACAAGCGCAGGACGCCGGGATCGGGTGCAATGTTCAAAGCGGTTAGCAGGCGGTGCGCGTAGAAGTGGCCAGAACCACACATCACCCCTTTTTTGGCGAGGGCGACGCACAGCTCATCGGCGCGTTGACCGGCAACAACAATCGATACGGTCGGGGCACGCCGATCGGATGAATCGGGACCGATGATGCGCACCTTGGGATGTGCATTGAGTGCATCGAGTAGCGGCAGAATTTTGTCGTGTTCGGCTTTGGCGAAGAGCGACGCCAGTGCTGCACGACGATCGAACTGGGGCGCGTCAAAGTGATGTTCGACGACCGCGTCAAAGTAGTCAGCAACACCTTGCGCCGCCGCGACCTGGGCATGATCAGGACCAGCCGGAATCAGGCGTTTTCGCGGTTGCTCCGCGTTGAAAAAATGACTCTGGTTAGCGAGGTGTCCGTTGGCGCGGTCACGCACCACCATGAGTCCCTGATGCGGCCCGTAGGTCTTGTACATCGAGAACATGTAGACATCGACGCCCAAGGCGTCAACGTCAGGGAAGCCGTGTGCGGCGTAAGAAACACCGTCAACAATGCTCAGCGCACCGGCGGCGCGTACGCGCTCGGCGATGTCGCTTACTGGATTTATCTGTCCGATGATGTTCGAGCAATGGGTGAACGCGACTAGCCGCGTCCGCTGTGACAACAATTTGTCCAGATCGTCGGGATCGAGCAGCCCGTTTTCGTCAACCTGCCATTCGCGAATGACCATGCCGCGGTCCGCGAGCCGCCGCCATGCGCCGCTGTTCGCCTCATGTTCCTGATTGGTCACCACGACCTCGTCGCCGGGTTCGAGATAGCCAAGCACGGCCTGTGCGAGCACGTAGGTGTTTTGCGTGGTCGAGGGGCCAAAGTGAACTTCGCTGGCCGTGACCCCAAGATAGGCGGCCATGCGCTCATAGGAGACATCCATGGCGTGACCGGCAGCCTGTGATGCGGGTGCGGGATAATACGGCTGCAGCTTGGTCCTGCGATAGTAATCCGTCAGACGATCGATGACCTGTTGGCAGGCGAAGGAGCCACCGGCATTTTCAAAAAAGGCCTGTCCTTGCAGCGATGGCTCGCTAAACGCGGGGAACTGGGCACGAACGAAATCAAGATCGAGATCAGGTGTGTTTTTCATGGGCAAAGAGTCTACCATTGTCACCTGTATTCTCAGCGTTCTCACGCCCCTCGGAGCCTCGCCCAATCGTGAATTTAACTATCACTCAACGCATTGTTGACCGGCCGGTGCGTGCCGCTTTTCTGGCATTGCTTGTGGTTATGGCGTTGCTGGCAGGCTGTCACAGCATCAAGCCTCTGCCGCCGGGGATCGCCCTGGCGGGCGCTGACCAGCCAGTGAGCTATGTTGATTTTCTGGCGGATCGCACGTGGGTCAATGAGGCCGGTGAACGCGAAGTTGATCAAGCCATTTTTGACGAGTTTGCGCGACTGATCGACGACGCCCGTACGATAATCGTGGCGGACCTGTTCCTGTTTAACGATTGGCAGGGGCCAGTGCCCGAAACGACCCGTGCGCTGTCCGGTGAGATCACGCAGCGTTTGATCGATAAGCGTCAGGCGCATCCCGAGATTCAGATCGTGCTGATCACCGATCCGGTCAATACGCTGTATAACGGATTGGCGTCTGCTCAGTTCGATGCGCTGCGCGCAGCCGGCATTACGGTGGTGCAGACCGATCTCAACAAGCTGCGCGACAGTAATACGCTGTATTCACCTTTCTGGCGCATCTTCGCCAAACCATTCGGTAACAGCCCTGGCGGCGCGCTACCCAACCCAATTGGGCCGGGCAAAGTATCGCTGCGCACGTACCTGAAGCTGTTCAATTTCAAAGCGAATCATCGCAAAACCCTGATCGCCGATCGCGGGGATGAGCTCGTCGCGATTGTGTCGAGCGCCAACCCCCACGATGGCAGCAGCGCGCACCGCAACGCGGCCATTGCGTTTGACGGGCCGGCGGTTCTCGATTTGTTGGCGACTGAAAACGCCGTGTTGGCTTTTTCCGATGCGCCCACAATCGATGAGAGCCGGTGGACGAATGCCGTCACAGAGCCCAAGCCGGCAACCGTGGCGGTGATCACCGAAAAGAAGATTCGCGATGCCATCATTGATCAGCTGGAAAGCTCGTCAGAGGGCGACCGGGTTGACCTGATGATGTTTTATCTGTCGAGTCGCAAGGTCATTGGTGCATTGCAGGCTGCGCAGAAGTCTGGCGTACGTGTTCGAGTCATGCTCGATCCCAACAAGGATGCGTTTGGTCGTGAAAAAAACGGCGTACCGAACCGTCCCGCCGCTCGTTTGCTGCACGCGGCCGGTATTCCGGTTCGTTGGTGCGATACCAGCGGTGAGCAGTGCCACGCGAAAATGATGTTGGTACGACGCGCAAATGGCGATGCGGCGCTCATTTCAGGCAGCGCCAATTTTACGCGCCGCAATTTGAATAACTACAACCTGGAGACGGACGTCATCGTCAAGGCGACGGCGCCGTCGCCGGTTATGGTGGCAGCACTGGGCTACTTTGACGAAGCGTGGTTCAACCTCGACGGCCATCAGGCCAGCGTGGACTATGAGGTGTATCGCGACGACTCGCTGTGGCACCGCTTCTTGTACCGATTCATGGAATTTACCGGGATCAGCTCTTTCTGAAGCCCGGTGCTACTGATGGCTGCGCTGAATGTAGTGCGCCATGATCGGATCGACCAGCTCCCAGCGCTTTTCTTCAGTGAAGCGAATCATGTCGTGGTCCTCAAGCACGTCCTTGGCCGCATTGCCAGTCGAGGCAGACAGACGAACTGACTCAAGAAATTCGCGGCCGGTCGGGTATTCGATGCTGCCAGCTCGCGCGATTCCCACCAGCATGGCGCGCTGCGTTGCACTGAGGTTGCGTACCAAGTGCGAAACCAGCGCCTCATCTTGTTCCGCGATGCTATGCCAAATCAATGTGACGTCATCACTGGTCGGTGTTTTGTCCAGGTCCCACAAGCGCGAGCACAGTGCGTTCACGTAGTAGGGATGACGTCGCGTTTGCTCCATGACGAGTTCCGTTACCTCTGGCGGAAATGAGCCGCCCCAACGGGCCGCGCTCGCTTTGTCGAAAAAGCGCTGATAGTGCGCAGCGTCAATTCGCGTCAAGGTCATTTTTTGACAATGCCGGTAAAGCGGCCGGTCAGGTTGCTCGAACATGTCCTGCAACAAGCGGCGCTCGCTGCCTGAGAAAACATAGGTAATATTGCGTGCGCGTTCAACGGCATGGCGGATGGCGCCTTCCAGCGTGAATCGAGTGCGACCGTAGGTCAGGCCGGTGATCTGTTGAAACTCATCGAGCACCATCACGGCGCGTCGATCATAGAAGCCCGCCGCCGCATCCAGTGCCATCAATACTTCGCTTATGCCTGGTGCAATGGCCTGCGGTGGGCTCAAGGACATGGATACGCCCATCGCGCCGACCGAGAACTCTGGCCGAAACTTGGCGAAGGCCTTGGCCATGGCGGCGCGGTGCTTACGCCCGCGCGGCATCATCGCTACGCCCAGACGTGCGGCGCCGTCGCGAATTCGCTCTTCAAGGGACTCGGCGTCGTGCACCACATTGAGATCAAGTTTGACCGAGGGCAGGGCCGGTCGACCGCGTCGAAGTTCGCTAAGCACTTGCTCAATC
>CAYGSQ010000263.1:5087-5616 GCA_964352435.1 uncultured Gammaproteobacteria bacterium
CGGCGCCGAGCCCAGAGCCAGGTGTGTCGGCCGCTGCGCAGGGCCGAGCGTAGCGCCTCGCGCTCCTGTTTGCGATTGCAGTGGGCGACGCCGGTGGCGATACCCAGTGGGAACAGGTTTTTCAGGGTAACGTCTGGCACGCATTAGCTCCGGTAAGAAAATGTGGCCACCATCATAGTGACCGAGCCGAGCTCTTTCAATGATTATCGTTCCAATAAACTATGGAACACAGTTTTATGCTACTTGGCCTGCGGCGTGACCAGAGGCCCATGCCCATTGGAAGTTGTAGCCACCCAGATGGCCGGTGACATCCACGACTTCGCCAATAAAATACAGCCCAGGATGCGCGCGTGCCTCCAAGGTTCTGGAGGACAACGCTTGTGTATCCACGCCGCCGAGTGTCACCTCTGCCGTGCGATAGCCCTCCGTTGCGGCAGGCTTGATCTCCCAATTTGACAATATGGCAGCCACATCAGTCAGTGAATGGTCGGTGCTGTCTGCCAACGGCCGCTCGTCTGTTGTATCCAGC